>CBJLVJ010000035.1:0-10519 GCA_966426465.1 uncultured bacterium
ACACCCACGTGTCGGGTGACTGTCGCCAGCTTGCTCGGCGAGGAGAGCTCGAGCGGCGGAGGCGGCGCGGCCTGCGCCACTCGCGCGGCGATGATTTTGCCGACATAGCCGCCCTGTTGTTGCGCCACCGACGCGAGGCCCGGAACGGGTCGGCCGTCAGGTCCGATGGCATGGGCGGCGTCGCCAACGACGAAACACTCCGGGTGCCCGGGAATTGAGAAATCATCGTTCACCGCGATCGTTCCGTTCGCCGCGATTGCGACGTCAAGCGTCCTTGCCAGCGGCACCCCCTGTACGCCGGCGCACCACAGCACGGTTGCTGCCTCGATCCGTTCGCTCCCGATCAGTACGCCCGTCGCGTCGGCGTGCGTCACGCGCGTGCCTAGCCTCACCTCAACACCCTCGCGCTCCAGCGCGCGTTGCGCATACGCGGAGTGTTTCTCGCTGAATGAGGCCAGCAATCTTGGTCCGGACTCGACCAGTACAATGCGTGCTCGGCGCAGATCGAGGTTGGGATAGTCGGCCGGCAGGGTCCGGCGTACCAGCTCGCTGATCGAGCCGGTAATGGCCACACCCGTCGGCCCACCTCCGACGACAACCACCGTCATGTCGCGCGCCTGTTGCGCTGGGTTCGACGCCATGTCCGCTCGCTCGAAAGCTGTCAGCAGCCGATTGCGCGCGGCAACAGCGTCGGAGAGCGTCTTCAGTCCAAGCGCATGTGGTGCCCATTCCGCGTCGTGGCCAAAATAGCTCGTCTGCGCTCCTGTTGCGACGACCAGGATGTCGTACGGGACCTCGTTTTCGTCGGCCACGCCGACCACGCGGCGGGACATATCGACGCGCGTGACCAGACCCATTTCCACCTGGAGATTCGGCATGCCATTCAGGACTGAGCGGATCGGCGTGGCGATTTCTGCGGGCTCGAGAATCGACGTCGCAACCTGGAAAAGGAACGGCTGGAACAGATGGTGATTGTTGCGATCGACGAGAACCACGTCGGCGTCACTGTGGCGCAACGCGCGGACCACGGCTAGACCGGCGAATCCCGCGCCGATCACCACTACGCGCGGGCGCGCTGGTTTAGCGTCCGGTAACATCATCGACCCGCGTCAACCTGAGTAACTGCGCTGGCGATCGCGTTGCCGATGCCGGATACGGCGCCTGTGACAACCGCGTTCTTGCCCTTCATCATCTGCATGCTCGTGCTGCACTCCCTGTGTGACACCTCCAGCGTCGCGAATTGGAACCGACGCCCTCCACTCCACAACAGCGCGATACCTGAACACCGCCTGGATCTCTGCAGAGTCAGACGCGAAAACCCGCTGTTTCGTCAGGCAGCACTACGCTATCGTTGAGACGATTCGGATGCCAGCGCCGGTGAGTGAGTCCTTTTCCAACCTGCTGTTGCGCCATCGCGGGCGGGCACGCCTGACGCAACGCGAGCTGGCTGCGCGTTCGAGCGTAGGGCTGCGCTCGGTCCAGGACTGGGAGGCCGGTAGCACGTATCCAAGCGCCGAGCGGTTCCAGGCGCTGATTGCCGCCCTGCTTGAGGCGAACGGCCTGACCGCCGGCCATGAGACCGAAGAGGCGCGCGTACTCTGGCAGGCCGTGCTGGATGGGGCTCCGCGCCTGCGAACCCCCTTTGACGAGGCCTGGATGCGCCACTTGCTGGCCGGGCGCTCACCCGCAGGCGCCCTGGCGGCGACGGACGGCGTGACGGCAGAGCTTCAAGTACGTGAATGCCGTCAGGACTGGGGCGAGGCGCCGGAGGCCGCCGACTTCGTTGGCCGAACCGAAGAACGGGCTCAGCTGCGTCGGTGGGTCATGGACGAGCATTGTCGCCTGATCATGCTGCTGGGCATGGGCGGCATAGGCAAAACTAGCCTGGCTGCCAGGCTGGCTCAGGATGTCGCGCCGAGCTTCGAGCGCGTGTACTGGCGCAGTCTGCGCGACGCCCCGCCGCCGGGCGACTGGCTGTCAGGCGCGATCGGCTTTCTGTCCGACTATGAGGTAGTGCCGCCGGAGGCGGCTTCTCAACGCCTTGGCGTTCTGTTGCAACTGCTGCGGCAGCGTCGCTGCCTGGTGGTGCTCGACAACCTCGAGACGGTGTTTCAACCGGCTCACGGGGAGGGCCACTATCGAGAAGGTCTCGCCGAATACGGCCGCGTGCTCCAGGCAGCAGGCGAAACCTCGCACCAGAGCTGTGTGCTCGTAACCAGTCGCGAAGCGATGCCGGAAGTGGCCGCGCTCGGCGGCGGGGCGGTCCGCACCTTCCAACTGAGTGGTTTGGCTGTCGATGACGTGCACGCGCTGTTGGCGCCGAAGCAGCTGTCGGGCACGCCAGAGCAATGGACTCAGCTCAATGCCCGTTTCGGCGGCAACGGCCTGGCGCTGAAAGTGGTCGGGGAGACCGTTCGTGACCTGTTCCTTGGTGAGATCGGCGCGTTTCTGGAGGACATGGACGCAACCAGTTTGTTTGGCGACATTCGGCGACTCCTGTCTGAGCAGATTGAACGCAGCTCGGCGCCGGAGCAGTACGTTCTTCGGCTGCTCGCGGTCGAGCGCGAGCCGACCAGGTTGCCTGAGCTGCTGGTGGCTGGCGCACGGTCTGTCGAGCGTGGCGCGATGCTCGAGGCGGTTCAGGCACTATTGCGCCGGTCGCTTGTCGAGCGGGTTGAAGCGCCCGGCGCAGCAGCCTTCACGCTGCAGTCGGTCGTGCTCGAGTACGTGACCGACCGTCTGGTTGAGGTGGTTGCCGACGAGATCCAACATGGCCCGACAAGCGTTATCGTGGAGCAGCCGTTGATCAAGGCGCGGGCTAAAGACTACGTGCGCCAGAGTCAGGAGCGGCTGATTGGATCGCGGGTTCTGCAGGAGCTGACCGCCGTCGCAGGCGCCGCCGGCGCAGAACGGCAGCTCCTGGACCTCCTCGACGACTGGCGCGATCGCCCCCACCCCAGACAAGGCTTCGGTCCAGGCAACGTCGTCGACCTGCTGCGACTCCTGCGCGGCAACCTGCGTGGCGTGGACCTGTCACACCTCTTTGTCTGCGACGCGTATCTGGCCGAGGTGGAGGCGCAGGATGCGACGCTTGCCGGCGCGCAGCTCGCCGATACCGTGCTGGCGGAAGGCTTCGGCTTTCCTGCTTCGGTCGCCGTGAACGCGGACGGCGCGGTGATGGCGGCGGGAACCTCGACGGGCCAGGTGTGGCTGTGGCGCGTGGCCGATCGTACGCCGCTCGTGGCCATCGAGGGCCACGCGGGCGCCATCTGGGGTCTGGCGCTGTCAGCCGACGGCCAACTCCTGGCCAGCGGTGGTATGGACGGGGTGGTACGGCTCTGGGACACGGCGACTGGGCGATCGCTGGCCTCACTCCAGCGGCACAACGGCTTGATTCGAAGCGTCGCGCTGTCAGGCGATGGTCGACTGGTCGCCAGCGGGGGTACCGACGGTGTGGTGCGGCTGTGGGATACGACCACAGGACAGCCAGCGCTGACGCTACAAGGCCACGCGGGCGGCGTGTGGCGCCTCGCCATGTCTACCGACGGTCAGCTGCTGGCCAGCGCGGGTACAGATGGATCGCTAAAGCTGTGGGAGACGACAGGCGGAAATGAAGCAGCAATACTGAACGGCCAGACCGGCGCGGTCCGGAGTGTGGCGTTATCCGGCGACGGTGAATTGCTTGCGAGTGGGGACACCGACGGGGTGGTACGGCTGTGGGAAACGGCAACTGGACAACCCGTGGCGAGCCTGGAGGGTCGCACCGGTGAGGTCTGGGGTGTCGCGCTGTCCGACGACGGTCAGCTGCTGGCGAGCGGGGGTACCGAAGGCCTCGTCCGTCTGTGGCAGACGAGCACCGCCGACCCGGTGGCCACTCTTCAGGGACTCGCCCATGGGGTTTGGAACCTGGTCTTGTCCGGCGACGGGCAGCTGCTTGTGAGCGGGGGTACGGATGGCAGCGTGCGCCTGTGGGAGACGGCTACCGGCCGACCGATGGCCACCTTCCAGGGGCATCGCGGCGCGATACGCGGCGCGGCCCTATCGGCGAGTGGTCACTTGCTGGCGAGCGTTGGCACAGATGCCCTGGTGCGCCTGTGGGACACAGACACCGGACTGCCAGTAGCTATCATGCAGGGTCACACTGGCGAGGTCTGGAGCGTGGCGCTGACCACCGATGGTCGCCTGCTCGCGAGCGCAGGTACCGACGGATCCGTACGCCTCTGGGCAGCGGATACCGGCAATCCAGTTGCCACACTACGTGGCCACACCGGCGGAGTCCGCAGCGTGGCACTCTCCGCCGACGGTCATTTGCTGGCGAGCGGCGGCACGGACGGAACAGTCCGCCTGTGGAACACCAGCACCGGGCAGGCGAGGGCGACCCTCCACGGCCACACCGGCGAAGCTCGCGGCGTCGCGCTGTCCGCTGATGGCCAATTGCTCGCCAGCGGTGGCGCCGACCGCACCGTGCGCCTGTGGGACACCCGCACCGGCCAGGCGCTGCACATTCTGCAAGCCCATGCCGCCGAGGTCTGGGGACTGGCGCTGTCCGCTGATGGCCAACTGCTGGCCAGCGGAGGTGCGGACGGGACCGTGTTACTGTGGGACACTGGCACCGGACGAGCGCTGGCGACGCTGCCAAGCAACTCGGGCGGAGTCCTGGGCCTGGCACTGTCTGGAGCCGATCGCCGCCTGCTCGCCATCGGACGAACCAATGGGGCGGTGGACTTGTTTGACACTCCTTCCGCACAACTGTTGTTGACACTACAGGGCCATGCCGGCGGAGTCCCCGGCGTGGCGTTGGGCGCCGACGGCCGTGTCCTGGCAACCGGCAGCTTCGATGGCACCGCGAAACTGTGGGAGACCACCACTGGCCTGTGCCTGAAAACGCTCCAACCGGAGCGACGCTACGAGCGACTTGATATCACCAACCTGACCGGGGCTTCGGCCACCCAACGACTGGCGCTGCTGGCGCTGGGGGCCATCGACCGAAATGCGCCGATGGCCGGCGCGACCGCGCGGGCGGTCTAATTCTGCACGCCCGTTATGGGCCGACGCGCACGCGGTACTTGAACGCGTCCTCGTCGGTGTCAGTCCGATGGCGGAACGACGAGCTCAGTTCCGGGATGGATCACGTTGGGGTTGTCGCCAATGGCGCCACGGTTCGCCTCATACACGGATCGCCACTCGTTAGCGTTGCCGTAGACGTGCTCGGCAATCGCTGACAGGCTGTCACCGGACTGAACGGTGTAACTGCTCGGCGCGGAGGCGGCGCTCGGTTTCGGCCGCTCGGTCGGTTTCGGCGGCTCGGTCGGCTTCGGCCGCTCGGTGGGTTTCGGCTGCTCAGTCGCCTTTGGCTGCTCGGTGGGCTTCGCCTGTGGCTGCGCAGCCGCTTTCGGCTGCTCGGTCGGTTTCGGTTGCGCAGTCGCTTTCGGCTGCTCGGTGGGTTTGGCCTGTGGCTGCGCGGTCGGTTTCGGCTGCTCCGTGGGTTTCGCCTGTGGCGTCGCAGTTCGCTGCGCGGTTGGTTGTTGGGTGGCTTTCGGCTGCTCGGTCGCTTTCGGTTGCTGGGTGGCTTTCGGTTGCTGGGTGGCTTTCGGTTGCGCAGTCGATTTCGGCTGCGCAGTCGATTTCGGCTGCGCAGTCGCTTTCGGCTGCTCGGTCGGCTTCGGTTGCGCCGTCGCAGTTCGCCGCGCGGTCGGTTGCTCAGTCGCTGTCGGCTGCGACGTCGGTTGCGGAGTGCCAGTTGTCTGCGGCTGCGCGGTCGCAGTTGTCTGCGGTTGCGCAGTTGCAGTCGCCTGGGGTTGGGGAGTTGCGGTGGCGCGGGGTTGCGGCGTGGCGGTGGCCTGCGGTTGATCCGTCGCTTGCGCGGTCGGAGCCGCGCCGGCGACGGAGCGGTCGGGCTGCCATTGCTCCGCCCCCTCGAGCACCGTCGCCTCCGCCGTCGCACCAATGCCGCGCGCACGGTCCTTGGCCTCCACGATCAGCCCGCCGCTCGAAACGGACTCGGATACCGTCACGTTGACCCCACCGAACTGTCCGCTCTGGTCCGCCTCGACGACCGAGACCGGATTGACGTTGTCGGACAGATCCTGCTTGAGGTAGAGGGCGACGGTGGCGCCGCTCGGGAAGCCGCTGCCCCACACGCCAATGCTGCCGCCCTGGTGGACGGTGCGCGGGTTGAGGACAACGAGCGGCTTGGCCGCGACAGGTACAGATGGGCTTGCCGCCGGAGAAACAGCGGCCTGCCCCCTCGCGCCGCGCGTGTCCACGGCAACACCACCGGCATCGCCATGGGGGCCGAGTACAACGCGGCCTACCAGAGCCAGCACGATCACCAGTCCGGCGACAATGGCGCCAAGTCGCTTCCTGGACATACTCCAGTCTTAAGCCTGGGCCAGCAATACCGGCTGGGACCTGTCGTTTGCGACTGTAGCCCTTTATACGGACCGGACGCACTGCGCACGGACCGAACGCACTGCGCACCGAGATGGTCCGTTCAGGCGTCGTGCAAGTCGCGCCGCGCTGTAGCCGGCCCAGAAACAGGGCCCGCGCGACATACTCCAGGAGTGCTGATTCCGCCTTCGACCACGATGTACAAGCATCACCCCTGGCATGGGGTTCCGCTGGGCCCGGAGGCGCCGGCATTGCTCACGTGCTACATCGAAATCGTGCCTACGGACACGGTTAAATTCGAGCTCGACAAAGTGACGGGCCATCTGAAAATTGACCGCCCTCAGAAATACTCGAGTGTCTGTCCGACGCTCTACGGCCTGCTTCCACGGACCTTGTGCGGCGAGCGCGTCGCACAGGTCAGTCGGGAGCGCACCGGCATCCACACGCTTCTGGGCGACGACGATCCGCTGGACGTGTGCGTTCTGTCGGAACGGCCCGTCAGCCACGGCGACATACTCCTGCGGGCCATTCCCATCGGGGGTCTTCGAATGATCGATCGTGGACAGGCCGATGACAAGATCATTGCTGTCCTCAAAGATGACCCGGCCTATGGTGACTGGTCGGATATCTACCAGGTCCCTCCATCACTCGTCGACCGGCTGCGACACTACTTTCTCACGTACAAGGAAGTTCCTGGAGAATCTGGCCCCGGGGTCGAAATAGCAGAGGTTTACGGGCGGCGCGCCGCCCACGATGTGATCAACCACAGTCGCTAGGACTACCACAACCAACTTCTCGCATTCGATGATGTGACCGGTCGCGTGCCAGGCGACGACGAAGCTCCGTTCATCGCCAAGGCGGCCTGACCCGAGCGACTGGGCCGTCACGAACGCGAGATCGCGCGCCTGACGCTGCTTGTCGAGGCGCTCGTGCAGCATGGATGTCGGGACCGCCGAGAGCACCTTCCCAGTGTTCCGGCGCGTGCCTGGACGCCACCTGGACGCGCCACGCCCAGCGTCAGGCCGCTCGCCGCGCTCCGTTCTGAGCCACGCGCGCGTCGCTGTCCGGTAGCGGCATGTGGTAGCCGACGCCCGCTTCAGTCAACAGATAGTGCGGCGTCGCGCGATCCGGCTCGATCTTCCGGCGGATGCGCTGGACGTACGTCCACACGTAGTCGGCTTCGTCGCCATAGTTGCCGCCCCAGACCGCTTGCAGCACCTGCCTGTGCAGCATGACCTTGCCGGCGTTCCGCGCAAAATAGGCGAGCACTTCAAACTCTCGTCGTGTAAGTGACACGTCTACACCATTCAGGCGCGCGCGTCGACCACCGAAATCCACTTCCAGGCCCTGGTACCTGTAGGGCGGCAGCGGTCCGCGCGGCGCGTCGACACCGCGTCGCAGCAACGCCTTGACCCGCGACAGCAGCTCGCCAATTCCGAATGGTTTGCTCAAATAGTCGTCGGCTCCCATGTCAAGGGCTTCGACCTTGTCGCGTTCCCGCCCCCGCGCGGAGATCATCATGATGGGCATCTGCGCGCCATGACGCACCGACTCCAATACCTGCAGCCCGCTCGGACCCGGAATGTTTACGTCAAGCAGCAGCAGATCGAACTGGTGCTCCTCGATCAACTGCAGCGCCTCCAGGCCATCGGCTGCCGAACGTACCCCGTAGCCGCTGGCTTTTAAGTTGCTGGTCAGCAACTTGCGCATTGGCGCTTCGTCGTCCACCACAAGAATGTTTTGCGCTGTCATTGGTTTCCCTTTCCCGTAGAAGTGTCGGACGTGTGCTGCTTTTCTGGGGCAGCGGCAAATACACGCTGAACCTGGTCCCACCGGGTCGGTTGGTGACGCCCATCCGACCGCTGTGTGCCAGCGCGATGGATTGACAGATCGCCAGCCCCAGTCCATGGCCCGGCACCTCGGACTGAGCGGCAGTTTTGGCGCGGAAGAACGGCTCGAATACGCGCTTCTGGTCCTCGCTCGGAATGCCAGGCCCCTCGTCGTCCACCGCCAGCTCCAGCTCATCGGGACCGTGCATGCGCGCACTGACGGTAATTGGTGTGTGCGGCGAGGCGTACTTGTGTGCGTTCTGCAGCAGGTTTAGCAGCACCCGCTCGATCTGGGGCGCATCCACACATACCTGCGGCAAGCCCGGCGCGACCTCGACGCGCAGCGGTCGGCTACCGAACAAGTGCTGCGTGCGCTGCACCGCGCGGTTCACGATTGCAGCCGGATCGGTGAGTGTCCGTTCCTGGTCGCGCGCACCTCTTGACTGGGAGCGCGTCAGGCACTCAACCATCTGGGCGAGGCGGTCTACTTCGTGCTCGATCTCGGCCAGGAACTCCTGGCGAGTGTCGTCGTCCCAGGTCATGTCTTCTCGGCGGAGGCTGCTCACAAAGCCTTTGATGTGACTCAGCGGTAGCTTCAGGTCATGTGCCACGGCTGCCACCGTCTCGTGCGTGGGCGGCAGCGCTTGCGGACCGGTTTGCAGGGCAAGCGGGTTCATGCGAGCTGCCATCGTGCGAGCAGGGTTCGCGCGGACGGACCAAGGGCTTCATCCTGCGCGAGCTGCCGCAGCAGCGCCGCGCAGTCCGTTGTCGGTCCGACGCGTTCCAGCGATGTGAACGCGGAATATCGCAGGTCGAGCGCTTCGGAAGGATCGAGTGCGACCGCACCCAATGCCGAGGCAACGCCGGATAGCTCGGTAAACTCGGCGAGCGTCAGCGCAGCCGGCACGCGCAGATCTGAGCTGCCGCGATCCACGAGAAGCTCCGATAATTCGCGGCCTACGGCGTTACGGGCGTCGCCCGGGCAACGCACCAGGCGCAGCAGCCGGATCACCCGCATCCGCACCTCGAGTGGCTCCTTGCGGTCGCGCAAAACCTTCAAGAGGAATGGCAGGGACCGGGGATCGCGCAGCTGTTCGAGGTCCAGCAGCACGTCCAATTTGCGATAAATCGGTGCGGTTGGTTGTGCGCTGAAGGCCTCCATGAGGCGCTCGACCTTGTCCATGCCTTCGTCCTGGTCGCTCTGGAGCCGCCGCTCAGGCAGCCCGCTCTCCGTCACACGCGGCACAGTCGAGGTTGTCGCGGACGCGCCCGCGCAGGATCAGCAGTCGTGCGAACTGGCGCTCTGTAAAGGGGTACGGCGCTCGCGCATTCGGACGACGCCCGTAGCGGTACGGTTCGTCGTGGTCGCCTGCGCCTTGGCTATCGAATGGGCTTGTCTGCGGCTTGTGGGCGTTGGGCTGGGTGGACATGATGATTGGCTGGCTCCCTCTGGTGCTCGGGTTCGCCCGAGCGGCTGTTGAACACAGCTTCGCAGTTGCAAAGCCGCACCAGCAGTGCCCTAGCACAGCCTCGTAGGTGCGTCTTTCTGTGCCTGGCACTGCGCCAGGTGCGGCCCTGGGCCGCACGAAGCGGCTGAGCCACGGGCCGCGCCAGCTTCGTCAGTTGAACGCGCGGTGAAACGACCGTGCGGCTGTGGAGACCAGCGCTGGTCTAACCGCAGCGAGAGCCGCCAGAGGGCCGTGTGCTCAGGCCGCCGCGGGCTGCTCGCTCTTGACGTACTGCTGCACGACCGATTGCAGCCTGAACGCGGCCCCGTCGGCAGCGCCCACTCGCTCTACGAGCGAGCGCCGCCGCAGCGCCCGAACGGCCTCGAGCACATCCGCGCTATCGCCGCGTCGAGTCAGCGTCGCTACGATGGCGGAAATGCGCATCGGTGCGCGCTGGACCGCCAGCATGCGCAGCACCTGCCGTTCGACCGCCGAACTTCGCTCGACCTGCTGGGCCAACAGCCGTCGAACGCTGCCGAAGACCGCCATGCCCGCTTCTTCCAGGAAGGCGCCGATCTCCCCGGCGAACAGATCGCGAATGGTGTCGCCAACCAGTTTGAGCGCCAACGGGTTGCCATCAAAGCGAGCCGTTAGCTCGCTCCATTGCTGGGTTGTCCCCACCAACTGCTTGGGCGCAAGCACCAGCTGCACGGCTTCGGCTCCCAACCCACCAAGCTGAAACGTGCGGACAGCACTGCCCTCCATCGTAGGGAGCTCCCCGTGCGCCTCGCGGCTGGTGAGCAGCACGCAGCTCTGATGCGCGGCTCCGCCCAACGCCTCGAGCAGGTTTCG
>CBJLVJ010000036.1:0-10416 GCA_966426465.1 uncultured bacterium
TAGCCGATGACCTGCAGGCGGGTGAGCAAGCCGAGCTGGGTGAGCGGCGAGAGCAGCATCAAGCCAGCGCCGACGGCACCCTGGAGCGCGCCGCCGAGCATCAGCCAGCGCATGAGGCGGTCCATCTGACGCGTGCTCGTCAGCATCGTGCGCACGATCAGAAAGAAGCACAGACTCGCCAGCAGCTTGCCGACCCGCCGCGCCAGCTCGGGGGTGATCGGGGTCACCGCGGTGCCTACCAGGAATGCCACGAGGGCCAGCCCGACGAACGCCAGCAGCGCCACCGCGGGGGCATCGAAGGTCAAGCGCGAGGCGCCGAAGACGACGCCCACCAGCACGGCGCCAGACGTGGCGATCAGCGCCGCGTCGACAAACGTCAGCTGCGCGCCTGCGAGGGGGAGTGGGATGACGCCGAACGGCACCACTGCGACAATGGCGACGAACACTGCCAGCCCGACACCTGGCTTCCAGCAGATGGCGAGCAGGCCGAGCAGCGCCACCAGACCGGCCGCCGGCACGAGCGGCGACGTCGCAGCGGCAAGCAGACCCACCGCCAGCGCTGCCACACCCGCGAGCACGAGCATTGGCGCGCTGTCGCGATCGAGCGCCGCTCTGGCGATCACCGTTGCGAGTATAGAAGCGGCTCGTAGATGCGCACGTGCGCCCCGGCGATGGCATCCCAGCTGGTGTGTTTGCTCAACGCGAAGCTGGCCTCGCGCAGGCGCCTCAGCTCGGCCGAGTCGGATGCCACATGCACGATGGTCTCGGCGAGCGAGCGTGGCGTGGCTTCGACCGCTACGACTGACGCGGCGACCTCGCGCCCGGCAGGACGGGTCGAAACGATCGGCAAGCCGTGTGCGGCGCAGGCGAGGAGCGAGCCACGTCGCGCTGAGGCGCCGTCAACGAAGGGCAGCACGGCGATATCGCCCGCGAGGAGGTACGCCGACGCGTCCGGCGGCTCGAGCCAACCGGTGCGCAAAACGCGTTGGCCCAACGTGCCCAGGCGTCCGCCAAGCGCGGCCGCCGTCTCTTGGTCGGTGGGGTCGCTCGCGCCGACGTCGCCCCCGACCAACAACAGGCGAGCATCGGGCCTCGTGTCGGCCACCAGCTCGAACGCATCGAGCAGCAGGTCGAGCCCCTTGCTCGAGTTCAGCAGCCCGAAATACACAATCGCCAGGGCCTCCGCAGACAACCCGAGCTGGCGACGGAACGTCGCGCGATCGTAGCCCGGTGGAGGTTGGCAAGTGAGATTGGCTCCGATCGGAACGAGGTGGTGGCGCGGCGACGGACCGCCGAGGCACAGAGCGTCGCGCTGGTCGGCACAGATCACGCCGTGGCTCGAGCGTGCCATCAGCCGCACGGCCACGTCCCGCAGCGTTCCCGCGCGCGGGAACAGGTAGGGGTGTCGAACGTCGTGGAAGGTAGTAACCACCCGCGCGCCGGGGACAAACCGCCGCACCAGCAGCGGCATGAGACACACGTCGCCGAGCAGGTCATACGCGCCCGCCTGAAACTGGATGTGGACGATGCCCGCGTGCCGAGCCATTCGAACGACCCAGGGCAGCGCACGGGCGTCCCAGCGGCGGACCTGCCTGCGTGAGAGGACGCGGCTTGGCCAATCCAGGTCGGCCAGAGCGCGACGCAGCCGCGCCGTGTAGTCGCCCACACCACCAATATCGGGTGGATATTCGCCGCTGACGAACAGGATCACCCGCGCAGCGTGGCTCGAAGGCCGTTGCCGATCACCCGCAGTCGCTCGCGGCGCTCGGGTACTCGTGAACCGAGCGCAAGTTTGAGGCCTTCCTCGACGCCACGGACGGCGTACTCCCCGACCAGATAGGCACGCAGCGCCCGAGCCACCCAGCGTCCATGCCACTTGTCGGCATAGCGCAGCTTGCTGGACTGGAACTGCCGGTCGCGAGCCACCAGGTCGAGGCGCGAGCTGGCCCCCTCCAGATGCACGACTTCGGCCGACGGCACGTACGCCACGCCCCAGCCGGCAGCGCGGAAACGACGACACCAGTCGAGCTCCTCGGAGTACATGAAGAAGCGCTCATCGAACAGGCCCACCTCGGATGCCGCGGCAGCGCGTACACACAGACACGCGCCGACCAGCCAGTCCACCGCCTGCGGCTCGTCGTCCGAGCCATCGGCCATGTAATAGCGGCGCAGGACGCCGTTGCCGGGCCAGAAGCGCTGAATCTGCGTACTTTCGACAAAGAGCGTCGCCACGGTCGGGAAGCGCCGGCGCGACGGCTGGATGCTTCCGTCGGGATAGCGCAGCTTTGGGCCGGCGACCGCCACGCGCGGGTTCGCGTCCAGAAAGTCGATGAGCCGGCGCAACGCACCGGGCCGGGGCGCCGCGTCTGAGTTCAAGACCAGCCAGTACCGACCGCGCGCGTGACGGAGCGCCTGATTGTGGGCCGCGGCAAAGCCTGCGTTGTGGTGGTTGCGGATGATGGACACCCATGGAAACTGTCGGGCGACCATGTCGGCCGATCCGTCGCCCGAGGCGTTGTCGACCACCGTGACCTCCAGGTCGACCGAGAAGCGCTCGGACGCGACGGCCTCGAGGCACTGTTCCAGGAGCTCGGGCGTGCGGTAGGACACGACGGATGTTGACAGTTCGATGACCTTCACGGGGGTCCCGGTGGCACGCAGGCTGCGGGATTCAAGATGGCTCTGTCAACGCCGATCGAAGGGGACGGCTGTTGTTGCTGGGAGGCTGAGCGGCATGCCGAATGATCTGGTCGACGCGCTGCACACCAATACCGACTCGGCGCGTTGGCCGACTCTGGACCGGCTGATCGAGTTGAACGACCGCGGGCTCATCTCGCCCGAGGTCTGGCGCTTGATCTGTACACTATGGGGCGAGTACGAGGCAGAGCTGCTCGCCATGCGCGGACGGTCGCTGTCGTAGACCCTCACAGGCTCATGCACGAGTACGCCTGCCCGCCGCTGGCGCTGACCTACGACGACGTCCTGCTCGTCCCGTGCCGATCGTCGGTCGCGTCCCGTCGCGATGTCGATACCAGCACCCGTCTGACGCGCGATTTACGCCTCAACATCCCCATTGTGGCGGCCAACATGGACACGGTGACCGAAGCGCGCATGGCCCGCGCCATGGCGCGCGAAGGGGGCATCGGGGTCATTCATCGCTTCATGCCCATCGAGCAGGAGGCGGCTGAGGTCCAGCGCGTCAAACGACCCGAGCAGGCGGTCGGCGGCCGGCATCTTCACACGATTGCGCCGACGCGCTCGCTGGGTGAGGCGATCACGCTGATGGGCCGCCACAACGTGAACAGTCTGCTGGTCGTCGGCGAGAACGAACGGCTACTGGGTATCGTCACTTCGCGCGACGTGCTGTTCGCCGAGGACCCGTCGCAGCCAGTCGAACGCATCATGACTGGCGGCGAGCACCTGGTCACCGCGCCCGTCGGCACGCGCCTGGAAGAGGCGCGCCGCATCCTGCACGAGCACCGCCTCGAGAAGTTGCCGCTCGTCGACGACACGGGCCACCTTCGCGGGCTGATCACCGCGCGCGACGTTTTGCGCCTGACTGAGCATCCGAAAGCCGCGCGCGACGGACAGGGGCGGCTGCTTGTCGGCGCAGCGATTGGCGCGGTCGGCGACTACATGGAGCGGGCTCAGGCGCTGGTCGACGCTGAGGTCGACGTGCTGGTGGTGGACATCGCCCATGGGCACTCCGAGCATGCGTTGATCGCGACGCGGAGCGTCAAGGACGCCTTTCCCAACGTTCAGCTCATCTCGGGTAACGTGGCCACGGCCGAGGGAACGCGCGACCTGGTCGAGGCGGGGGCGGACGGGGTGAAGGTCGGTGTCGGGCCTGGGGCGGCCTGCTCGACGCGCATTGTGGCTGGCGTGGGCGTGCCGCAATTGACGGCTGTGTTCGACTGCGTGGCCGCCGCCGCCGAGCTGGGCGTGCCCGTCATTGCCGATGGCGGCGTCCGCAGCAGCGGTGATCTGACCAAGGCCCTGGCGGCTGGCGCCGAGACGGCCATGATCGGCAGCCTGCTGGCCGGCACCGAGGAGAGCCCTGGACGGACGGTCGTGCGCAACGGCGCGCGCTACAAGGTCTACCGGGGGATGGCCAGTCAGGGCGCCGCCGATGCGCGTCGCCAGCGCGAGACGAGCCAAGACGTGCTCGACGAGCTTGCCGCATCGGTTGTGCCGGAGGGTGTCGAGGCGGTGGTCGAGTATCGCGGCTCGCTGGCGGACGTGCTGTACCAGCAGGTGGGCGGCCTGCGCAGTGGCATGAGCTACCTCAACGCGCGGAGCCTGGACGACCTCCGCCGCAATGCCCGCTTCGTACGCATGACGGACGCCGGGCGTGCGGAGAGTCAGCCGCACGACCTGCGCTACGTCGATTGAGCGGCTAGTCCGCGGACATCTTTGGAATACCGGTCGCCCCCGCCGCGTTGGTTAGACTGAAGGCCGTGAACGCCGATACGGCGGCAAGGCCTGAACGTAGCGCCGACAAGGAGGCAGCCGACAACCGGGCCCGGTTCGAAGAAGAAGCACTCAAGCATCTTGACGCCCTGTACCGCACGGCGCTGCGCATGACGCGCAACCCGAGTGACGCGGAAGACCTCGTCCAGGATGCGCTGGTGCGTGCGTATCGGTTCTACGACCGCTTCGAGCCTGGCACCAATTTTCGCGCCTGGCTGTTCAAAATTCTGACGAACACGTACATCAACTCGTACCGACGCAAACAAGGCCGGCCGCAAGAAAGCTCACTCGACGATACCGAGGACTTCTTCCTGTACAACCAGCTCAGTGGTGACGGGGGCGAGCGCGTCACCGATGTCGAAGACACGGTCATTGACCGGCTCGGCGCCGACGCTATCCAGCGCGCGATCGACCAGCTTCCACCACAGTTTCGGACGACGGTTCAATTGTCAGACGTCGAAGGACTGAGCTATGCGGAGATTGCCGAAGCGACAGGCGTGGCCAAGGGCACGGTCATGAGCCGCCTTTTCCGCGGGCGTCGGCTGCTGCAGCGGGCATTGTGGGACCAGGCCCGGACTGCTGGATTCACCTCCGGCAGCAAAGTCCATAACGGATCGGCTGCCGATACGGATTCGGGTAATAACGGAATCGTGGCAAAGGCTCGGGGGGCGGCACGGTGATCAACTGTCGCGATTGTGTGAAAGCGCTGAATCCTTACATCGATAGAGAGCTGTCAGACGAAGACGTCGCCAAGGTTCGCAGCCACATGGAGGCGTGCGGTGGGTGCCTGCACGTGTATCAGTTCGAGGAGTCGCTCCGCCGGCTGGTGCGTGTGCGCTGCCGCGAGCAGGCTGCCCCCGAATCACTACGGGCACGCATCAGCGTGAGCCTGGCCATGGAGCGCATCCGTCTCCAGCAGCGGGGCCGCGCCGGAGGCACGCAGCGCGATCAGCTGACTACGTAACTGGCGAGCCAGCGCGCAGCCGCGCAAGTACGCCGGCGATGATCGCTTCGCGTTGCTTCAAGCGCTCTTTGTAGTCCGCCACCTCCGCCTTGTAGACCTCCTCGCGAATATCCCCCAGCGCTCTTTGGAGGAGTTCGGCAAGAACCTGCGCCTCGTCGGCGCTGATGTCGAGCTGCATCAAGCAACCTCCTGATCGAAGTTTTACCTGTACACCGCCAGGGCGGCCCGCATGACCTGCTGCGCCGCGGGCGTGGCAAAGTCGGAGCCTGAGCCCTGGTGCTCCATGATGACCGCGATGGCGATACGCGGCGCGTCGGCGGGCGCAAAGCCGATGAACCATGAGTGCGACGTGCCGTCGCCGACTTCCGCTGTGCCCGTTTTGCCGCCCACCTTCACGCCCTGAATAGCGGCCTTGGCAGCATAGCCGTTGTCGACGCCCTCGACCATGAAGCTGACCATGGTGCTCGCTACTTCACTCGAGCTCGCAATCGAATAGAACTGGCCCGGCTCGTGAAGTGCGCGCGTGGTGCCGCCGCTGCTCAACTCGGCCGCGACGTATGGCGTCGGCACGCGGCCGCCGTTGGCGACGGTCGCGGCGACCAGGGCCATCTGCATCGGCGTTGCCTGCAGCTCACCCTGCCCGAAGGCCGTCTGGACCAGGAGCTCCGGCGACCACTGGGTATCGGGATTCTTCATCTGGCTGGTCGCGACTGGCAGATCGAATGGAATGGCGCGGCCGAAGCCAAAACGCCGGGCATATTCGTCGAGCACGTCAGCGCTGGCGCGGATCGAGGCGCCATTCTCGTTCCACGGGTAGGGCCCGGGCGGCTTGTCGTCCAGCCATGGGTTGATCGGCGCCAGATTCGGGAAGCCGAGCAGTAAACCGGTCAGGCCGAACACGCGGTTGGACGACCACGCGTACGCCTGTTGGTACGTCAGTCTGGGAATGTGCTGGCTGTTGCGGCAGTCGACGCTATAGGTGCCAACTTTCACGGCTGTCGTACACATGAACCTCTGGTTGAGATCGACCATGTTGCGGTCGAGGGCGGCTGTGGCCGTGACCGTTTTGAAGGTTGAGCCCGGCACGTATAGCGCCTGGAGCGCCCGGTTGAACAGCGGCTGAGCCGGGTCGGACTGGAGTTTGGCCAGTTGAGCGTCGGAGGCGTTCGGGTCGAAAAAAGGCGTGGAGGCCATGGCCAGGACGGCTCCGGAGCGGGGATCGATGGCGACGATAGCGCCGTCGGCTTTGCCGAGGGCATCGATCGCCGCATCGTGGATGCGCTTGTCGATCGTGAGCACCAGGTCATCCGGCTGCGGGGCATGGTGGAAAAGCTCCTGGCCGAGGCGATCGAGTGGTGACAGCGCGCGTTCGCCGCTGAGCTCGGCCGAGTAGACGGCCTCCAGGTTGGTATCTCCGAAACGATCGCTGTGGAAACCAATCGTGTGTACCAGCGATGGATCGGCGTAGTGTCGCCGCAAACCGTCTTGCGTGGGCTGGGATTCGGCAAGCACAACGCCGTTTCGATCGAGGATGCGACCACGCGGCAGAGCAAGCCGCTCGTTGGCGACGCGCGGGTTGGCGGGGTCGGCCGCCAGGTCGGCCGCGCGCCAGACCTGCCAGTAGCCAAGCGCCAGCGCGATCACACCGAAGCAGACCAGCAGAGCAAGCCCGGTGCGGCGGATGTTCGCGCGCAGATCGCCGGGCGTCATCGAACGCGGGCGCTTTCGTGGGAAATGCGCAGGAGGAGGCCGACAATGAGAAAGTTGGCTACCACTGAGCTACCGCCGTAGCTGACGAAAGGCAGAGTGATGCCGGTCAAGGGGATCAGCTCCAGAGTACCGGCGAGGATGATCAGCGCTTGCAAAGCGACGACGGACGTCAGGCCGCTTGCCAGGAGAGTGGTAAAGCCCGATCGGGCGTTCAAGGCGATGAGCAAGCCGCGCTGGATGAGCAGCATGAACAGGCCGACCACAGCCAGTGTGCCCGCCAGACCAAGCTCTTCGCCGACGGCCGCGATCACGAAGTCGGTGTGCACGGCTGGGATGAACCGCGGCGAGCCCATATCGAGGCCCGTGCCGAAGACACCGCCCGAGGCAAACGCATACAGCGCCTGAACCAGCTGGTAGCCGATCGTCTCGCGGTTGGACCAGGGATCGAGCCAGATGGCAACGCGGGTATGGACGTGACTGAACGCACGATCAGCCAGCGCGCCGCCGAGGATGAGCAACGCGAGCCCAAGCACAACGTAGCTGCCTCGACCGCTGGCGACGTAGAGCATGGTCAGCAGAACGGTCGAGAACAGCAGCGCCGGGCCGAGGTCCTTTTGCAGCCAGAACAGCAGCAACGCCGCCCCGACCATGACCAGAATCGGCGCGAGGTACGGCAAGGGTGGCAGTTGGAGCGGGCCAATGCGCCGGCCGCCCATCGCCAGCAGCTCACGGTAGTCCTCGAGGTAACCCGCCAGGAACAACACGAGCAGCAGTTTGACTACCTCCATCGGCTGGACACTGACCGGGCCTATCACGAACCACAGCGCCGCGCCGCTTCCGTTCGGGTCTCTGCCGAAGACGAGCGTCAGGATCTGCAGCACGATGGCCAGCGTGGCCCAGGTGTAGCGGTAACGGCGCAGCCATTCGACGGTCGGCAGCAAGCCGACGAGCGTCATGGCGCCAAGGCCGATCAGCACCCAGGTGCCCTGGCGTGGGCCGAGGCCCGGCTCCAGGCGGGAGGTCATCATCTGACCGACGGCTGCCAGCGTGGCGGCGATGGGTAACAGGAACGGGTCGGCCAGGGGCAGGCGCCAGTGTACCCAGACGGTTGCGCCGGCCAGCGCGGCCGCGAACAGGCCGGCGCCGGTGAGGGTTTCCCATTCGACCACCTGCCGTCGGGCGAGGGCCAGCAACACCAGCCCGGTCGCGAGCAGCGCGACGGGGAAGAGCAGCAGCAGGTCGGGCGCGCGCCGCTGGACGTACGTGGCCATGTTTGGATCGTAGCCAGCCCGGGCTATAGTTCGGCTACCGATGCCGAACAAAGCCATCGTCGCCGCGCTGCGGACGCGGCCGGACAGCGTGCTCGACGACTACGGTCGTCTGACTGCGTTGGCTGGCGTGCGCGAGCACCTTGCGTCTGGTGCGACGACCATCCTGAAGGACAATATCAGCTGGCACTTCCCGTTTCCGGCGGCCAACACCACGCCGTGGCAGCTCGAAGGCACGATTCGCGCGCTGCGCGCCGATGGCTTGACCGATCTGGTGTGCGTCCAGAACAAGACCGTGGTGACCGACGCCTTCAAAGGCGAGGATCTGAACGGCTACCTGCCGATCTTCAAGAGCTACGGCATACCCGTTCTGTACAACTTCAAAGACGAAGACATGCGCTGGGTGCAGTACCGACCCAGAGCGAAGATGCTGGTCCTGGACAAGATCTTTCCCGAAGGCATCCGCATTCCCGACTACTTCGAGGGCAAGAACATCGTCCATCTGCCGACGGTCAAGTGTCACATTTACACCACGACGACCGGGGCGATGAAGAACGCGTTCGGCGGGCTGTTGAACACGCGCAGGCACTACACCCACAGCTGGATTCACGAAACACTGGTCGATCTGCTGGCCATCCAGAAGGAGATTCACAGCGGCATCTTTGCCGTGATGGATGGAACGACGGCCGGTAACGGGCCCGGGCCGCGCACGATGTATCCGGAGATCAAGAACGTCATCCTGGCGAGTGGCGACCAGGTAGCGATCGACGCCGTGGCGGCCAAGCTGATGGGTTTCGATCCGCTGAGCATCAGCTACATTCGCCTGGCGCACGAAGCCGGGTTAGGCATCGGCGATCCGCGCGAGATCGAGCTGGTGGGAGACACCGACCTGACCAACGAGTCGTGGAACTTCCGAGTGGGCGACAACGGCGCAAGTCGAGTCGGCGACATCGTCTGGTTCGGCCCGCTCAAGCCCGTGCAAAACGTGCTCATGCGCACGCCTCTGGTCAATCTGTTCATCCTCGGCTCGGAGGTCTACCACGACTACTATCGCTGGCCTGCCCGCGACCGCGCGGTGTTCGAGGGCTGGCTTGCGAACACATCCTTGGGCAATCTCTTTCAGCGATACCACGAAGTGGGCGCGCTCGCCGCCGCAGGGGTGGTTCAAACGGTTTAGTCCGGGCGTACATCCTGGCCCGCAACTTGCAACGCGCCGGCCTCGTCAAGCGTGCAGCAAGTTCCGAGCGCTGCGGAAACTGAAGAGTTCATGTCCGTCGCGGCTCATGACTTGCGCAATCCGATCGCGGTGGTGCGCGCGTCGGCCCAGATGGCGCAGCGACAGATCAATCGCGGTGATACGCCGGGCGCAGAGAGTCGCCTCAAGTCGATCATCGACCAGACAGACCGGCTCACCGAGATGCTGGAGACCTTCCTGGATGCTGCGCGCATCGGCACCGGCAAGCTGCAGATTCGACCGGAGCGGCTGGACCTGCGCGAGGTGGTGGCGACGGCCTCCGAGCGGGCGCAGTTTCTGGTAGGCGAACACGTCGAGCGCTCGATCGAGGCAGCCATCCCTGACGGCTGCATCGGCGCCTGGGACCGGCCAAAGATCGTCCGCGTCGTGCGCGCGCTGCTCATGAATGCGTTGCTGTACGGTGATCCAGCCGAGCCGGTGCGCGTTGAAGCGGAGCGTGATGCAGATCGGGTCCGTTTGACGGTGAGCGGTGGTGGCCGCGGTCCCTACGCCGAGGAGGCCGCTCACCTGTTCGAGCGCTTCTACAGAGGACCGAGCGCGGCCGAGGCTGGTCAGGCGGGTTCGGGCCTGGGTCTTTTTACGGCACGTGGCCTCGCGCGCTTGCACGGTGGCGACGTTCGACGCGTTGACGGCGACCGCTTCCAGGTCGAGCTTCCCCTGCTGGATTCGTCTGGGGTGTGAACGCGCCGCGATGGGAAAAGGCCCCAGTCCCCGCACGACGCGGTCACCCGTCCCCCCCCCGTCAACCA
>CBJLVJ010000037.1:0-10342 GCA_966426465.1 uncultured bacterium
TTCGAGCGTCTGTTCGATACGCTCGTCGCGCTTCACCGCGCCCGCTGGTCGGAGCGTGGTGAAGCAGGCATGCTCCGCGGCGACCTCGAGCAGTTTCACCGCGAAGCGGCGGGCCGGCTGCTGCGTGAGGGCTTGCTGCGGCTGCACACACTGTCATTCGGGGCGCAGCCGGCGGCAACCTTCTATGGTTACCACGCGGGCGGCCGCACCATCTTCTACCTGGGCGGATTTGACCCGGCGTTCGCCCGTTACAGCCCCGGCACGCTGGTCGTGGCACATGCCATCGAGCATGCCATCACGCGCGACCGCGCGCGCACGTTCGACTTTTTGCGGGGCGCCGAGGCGTACAAGTATGCCTGGGGAGCGGTCGATGAGCCGCTGTTCGCACGCTCGCCGCGGTTGGTTGGCACGCGTCGTTCACGTGAGGAGGAGGCTGCCCATGCTGCGTGATATCCAGTTTCCCCGCGCCATGCGCCGCGCCGCGGTGGTTGGCGAGGTGTCGATACGACTCTGTCGCGCCGAGGATCTGGCGCAACTGGAATGGTTCGGCATGTACACGCATCACCGCGAGATCCTTCAAGACACGTTCGCACGCCATCTGCGTGGCGAGGTCGTGATGCTCGTGGCAGAGCTGAACGACTTCCCGGTGGGCCAGGCATGGCTTGACCTGCTCAAACGGAGAGCCGAAGGGGTCGGGTACATCTGGGCGGTGCGTGTGTTTCCGCTCCTGCGCAACCTCGGCATTGGGGGGCTGCTCATGGCAAGCGCCGAGGAGGAGCTTCGCGAGCGCGGCTTCGCCATGGCCGAGATCGGCGTCGAAAAGGACAACCTGGACGCGCGGCGGCTGTACGAGCGGCGGGGCTACACGCTCTATCGTGCGCTCAAAGAGGAGTATGGCTACACCACCCCCCAGGGTGAGAGCGGTTGGCACGTGGTCGACCAATGGATTCTGCGCAAGCGGCTCGAAGCCCCAGGCCGGGAGTCCACCGGGTGAGCGCGGCCGCTCGTCAGGTAGGCGTCAGGTGGACCATCGGCGACGTCAGTGAGAATGGCTGGCAGGCCCTGCGGCTGTCGATTGCCGGCGCCCGGCGTCTGTTCGGCCCGTCGGCGACGTATGCCGTCTGCGTGAACTCGGTAGCCATCGACGCGGCGCGGACCAGGGTCGGCGATATCGCCGATGAGGTCCGGTGGCTGTCGGTTTCGCGTGACGATATACCGATGGCGCTTCGAGCTTGCCTCGACGAGGGAATGGCCGAGGGTGTGGCGTGGAAGCTCGCTCCCTTGCGGGTCTTTCCAGACCGCTGGGAACTCTCGCTCGACAACGATTGCATCCTGTGGGACCTGCCCGACGGTATGCGTCGCTGGCTTGACAGGGCCGACACGCGGCAGTGTCTGCTGGCGGAAGACGCTCGAGCGTTGTACGGGCAATTCGCGCGTTTTTGCGGACCGGAGCCGCGCAACGCGGGTCTGCGCGGCCTACCGCCGGGGTATCCCCTGGAGGATGCCCTCACGCGTCTGCTGGCGGAGGTGCCTTCGAGTCTGGTGTCCGAACTGGACGAGCAGGGACTTCAGGTCGCGGCCACGTCGATGCTGGCGCGGCCGGAGGTCGTGTCCATCGACGATGTGACGATCTGCTCGCCGTTTCCTCCACATCGAACCGACCTGGGGCGGTGTGGCGCGCACTTCTGCGGTTTGAATGCGCGCCACTTTCCCTGGCAGCTCGACGGGCGGTACGCGGAGGAGTGGATCGAAGAACACTGGCAGCGCCATTTGCCGAGGTTGTGCCAGCAGGTCGGAATCGAGCTGGCTGCCTCAGTCGAGGAAAAGCTGACGGTTCAATGAGCCGGTGAGCGCCACACCCACAGGAAGTTGGTGAGTCCGCTCCAGACGAACGCCGCGATGCTGCCGAAAAAGGCAGCCGCCACATAAGGTACGCCGAAGGCGCTGGCGGTTCCGTTCAGGACAATCCAGCTGACGGCAAACGACCCGACCGCGGCTCCGTGAAAGCGGCCGCAGCGAGCGAGACTCGGGGCTGGGTAGCCGAACACCAGGCGGTCCGTCGAGAGAAAGCGGGCCAGGAGCACGCATTCAGCCGCCACGGCCGAAGCGAGCCATAGCGGGCACTTGAGCCACTGGTGCAAAACGCCCAGCAGCACGACCTCGCCGCCGAATGCCGCGACGCCGAGAACAAACCAGCCGCTGAACCGCTGCAGGCGGGCACGATCTCGGGCTGTGATCAAGGCTGCGGGGGCCTCATGTCGGCTGGCCTCCAAGGATAGCGTCCCCTGGCGGGCACAGGAAACCCGGTAAGAGTCGTAAACTCAACGCGAAGGAGGACGAAGCCCATGATGTCGAGTCGACAAGGTCCAGAGGAGTTCATTGGCACCGTCGACGTTTGGGCGCTGCGCCATGTGCGCTGGCCTCTCATGAACATGCTCGCCAGACGATTTGTCGATACGCGAGAGCTGTGCGCGTACGAGCGCGACTTGCTGGCGAGCGGACGCTGGGCGGTGGTGCGGACGCAACCGCACGTCGGCGACGCCGGCGCAGCCTCGACCCACGTGTTCGACGTGTACGGCATCCCGGCAGCGTAACCGAGGCCAGTGCTTGGGCTACCCGACGAGATACGCGCCTGTCTGTTCGATCTGGATGGCGTACTGACCCAGACGGCGACCGTCCACGCCGCGGCATGGAAGGAGACGTTCGACGCGTACCTCGCCGAGCGAGCCCGACGCACAGGCGAACCATTCGTCCCGTTCGACGCGGTTCACGACTACGACCTGTACGTCGACGGCCGGCCACGCGCTGACGGAACTCGCGCATTTCTCGAGTCGCGCGGGATTCACCTGCCTGAAGGACAGGCCAACGATCCGCCAGGCGCTGAGACGGTGCACGGCATCAGCAATCAGAAGAATCAGATCTTGCTGGAGCGCCTCCGCACCGGGGGCGTGGCGGTCTACCCTGGCTCGCTGCGTTACCTGCGCGCCGTCCGCCAGGCCGGGCTTCGCTGCGCGGTGGTATCCGCGAGCGCCAACACCCGCCAGGTGCTCGAGGCGGCCGGTATTACGGACCAGTTCGACGTGTGCATTGACGGCATCATCGCCGAGCAGGAGCATCTGAGAGGCAAACCAGCGCCTGACACCTACCTTGCGGCAGCACACCGGCTGGACGTGGAGCCGCGACAGGGCGCCGTGTTTGAGGACGCGCTCGCTGGCGTCGAGGCTGGCCGCGCGGGCGGATTCGGATGTGTCGTCGGCGTCGACCGTACGGGCCAGGCGGAGGCGCTGCGCCAGCATGGGGCCGATCTAGTGGTTGCCGATCTGGCCGAGCTGCTCGACCGCGCGTGATCCGCCATTCAGGTTTCATCTGCGAACCGTGGTGCGTGCACGAGAGCGCGCTCGACCTGGACGTGCTGGCGCAGACGGAGTCCATCTTCGCGCTATCCAACGGGCACATCGGATTGCGCGGCAACCTCGACGAGGGCGAGCCGTTCGGCATGCCCGGCACGTATCTCAACTCCGTCTACGATCTACGTCCGCTGGCCTATGTGGAGCCTGGCTACGGTTACCCCGAGTCGGGTCAGTCGATCATCAACGTCACCAACGGAAAACTCACGCGGCTGCTCGTGGACGACGAGCCGTTCGACGTGCGCTATGGCCGACTCGAGGCGCATGAGCGGATCATGGATTTCCGCACCGGCACGCTGGAGCGTCGGGCGCGCTGGACGTCACCAGCCGGCCGCACGGTGCAAGTGTCATCGGTCCGGCTGGTTTCGTTCACGCAACGCGCGATCGCGGCACTCAGCTATGAAGTGGAGCCGCTTGGCGCTCCCGCTCGTATCGTTGTCCAGTCGGAGCTCGTGGCCAATGAGCCACTTCCGCTATCCCCGCTGATCAACGATCCGCGGGGTGTGGCCGCGCTCGACGCGCCGCTCCAGTCGGAGGAGCACGGCCACACAGGCACGAGGGTTCACCTGGTGCATCACACGCGTGCGAGTGGTTTGCGCGTGGCAGCGGTGATGGATCATCTGATCGACGGTCCGCAAGCGACGAACGTCACTACCGAATCGGCGCCTGATGTCGGGCGGGTAACCATCACCACGCAGCTCGAGCCCGGCCAGCGGCTGCGCATCGTGAAGCTGCTTGCCTATGGTTGGTCGAGCCGACGTTCCCGCCAGGCCTTGAGTGACCAGGTTATGGCCGCGCTCACTGGCGCGTGCAGCACGACGTGGGAGGGACTGCTGGCCGAACAGCGGGCGTACCTCGACGACTTCTGGGGGCGGGCCGACGTGCAGGTCGAGGGCGACGAGGAAATCCAGCAAGCGGTTCGCTTTGCGCTCTTTCACGTGCTGCAGGCTGGTGCGCGCGGTGAGGACCGGCCGATCCCGGCCAAGGGACTCACCGGCCCGGGTTACGACGGCCACGCCTTCTGGGACACCGAGACCTTCGTGCTGCCGCTGCTCATGCACACCATCCCGGCGGCGGCGGCCTCTGAGCTGCGCTGGCGTCAGGCCACCTTGCCGGCCGCGTGCGAGCGAGCCACGCTGCTCGGGTTGCAGGGCGCCGCGTTCCCCTGGCGCACGATCAATGGCACCGAATCGTCGGGTTACTGGCCAGCCAGCACCGCGGCGGTCCACGTCAACGCCGATATTGCAGACGCCGTTGTACGCTACGTCGCCGCCACGCGGGACCATGACTTCGAGCGTGATACCGGAATCGACCTCCTGGTCCAGACCGCGCGGTTGTGGCACTCACTGGGACACTACGATGCGCAGGGACGCTTCCGCATCGACGGAGTGACGGGCCCGGACGAGTACAGCGCGCTGGCGGACAACAACGTGTACACAAATTTGATGGCCGAGCAGAACTTGCGCACGGCGGCCGACGCCTGCGTGCGGCATCCCGGCCGAGCGGAGGAGCTGGCTGTCAGTCCGACCGAGGTCTCCGCTTGGCGTGCGGCCGCGTCGGCCATGTTCATTCCGTGGGACGAGCGGCTCGGGGTGCATCCGCAGGCGGAGGCATTCACCGACTACGAGGAGTGGGATTTCGAACACACTCTGCCGGAGCAGTACCCGTTGTTGCTGCATGCCCCGTATTTCGCGCTGTATCGCAAACAGGTTGTCAAACAAGCCGACCTGGTGCTGGCGATGCAGCTGCGGAGCGAGGCCTTCACCCACGAACAGAAGGCGCGCAACTTCGACTACTACGAGCGAATCACCGTGCGCGACTCGTCGTTATCGGCCAGCACCCAGGCGGTGATCGCGGCTGAAGTCGGCCATAGCGACCTGGCCTACGACTACCTCGCCGAAACGGCGCTGCTGGACCTGTACGACCTGCAGCACAACACGCGCGACGGCGTCCACCTGGCGGCGCTGGCCGGCACGTGGTTCGCGCTGGTGAGCGGGTTCGGCGGGTTGCGTGGACCGGTCGACCGGCTGTGTTTCGCGCCGCGTCTCCCAGCGCAACTGAAGCGACTGAGCTTTACGCTCGCCTGTTTCGGCGGTCTGCTGCAGGTCACGGCGACCCCTGACAGCGCGACGTATGCACTGCTCGACGGCCCACCGCTAGACATCAGCCACCACGCCGAGCAATTCACGCTCAGAACGGGCGCGCCGGTGAGTCGGCCGATTCCGCCGGCGCCGGTGCGGCCACGCCCGAAGCAACCGCCCGGGCGCGAGCCTGTGCCGCGCAGTCAGCTCCGCTAGCCGTCACAGGCTGGCCAGGCAGATCGCCGGATGTCTGGACAGAATCGATTTCATCTGTCATATTTGCGCCGCCGTGAACACAGCCGCGTGCCCGAGATGCGAACGCCCGCGCGACCGTCGCGAAGGACCGTATTTCGTGTGCGTGGACTGTCGCTGGCGGTGGACCGTGAGCGTCACGGGCAAGGTCTACGTGCAGTCGGCCTGGAGGCAGTCGGCGCCACCCGAGATCGGCGAGCAGATGGCGCGCCGACTGCTGGGAAGTATTGACGGCCTCACCGATAAGCTCGGGGCGCCGTGGCCAACCAGCCAGCAAAGCGCCCCCGCCAGAATCGACGGATTCACCGCTGGAGATCTCGCGCGCTTGCGCCGCATCCGCGACGCAACTTCGGCGGGTTACTTCAACGAAGGTGTACCGCTTTCGAAGCTGCGCGCGGAGGGCATCATTCTGCCGCCAGACCAGGCTACCTAGACGGTCTGAGCCGTTCGCTCCTTGAACGCCGAGATCGCGTCCTGGTACGGCAGCTCATAGACGCCGTGTACGTCGAAGCTCATCAGATCCATGTAGGGTTCGAGGATCTCGTTGAGCTGGCGCGGATCGGGGCACTCGATCATCAAGAACCCTGCACCGCCACCGACCAGGTTGTACCAACCGCGGATCATCTCCGGATGGTTGGTGCCGGCCTCGTGCTGCTGCACCACGCGCCGCCGCACCTCATTCGCGGTCGTGCCCGAATGCCACGTATACCGACAGTACCAGAGCATTGTCTACCTCCTTGTGCAGGTGTCGTGCTCGATACCCGGTATGCGCGGCAGGACGCGTGCCAGAGCAAGGCTCAGTGGAATGCCTCCTGCAAGTGCGATCAGCCGTGACCTACGCATCGGATGCGCTGGTGTTCTTTGGCGCGACGGGCGATCTGGCCTACAAGCAGATCTTTCCCGCGCTCCAGGCGATGGTCCGCCGTGGCCACCTCGACGTGCCGATTATCGGCGTGGCCAGAGCCGGCTGGAATGTCGATCAACTGGCAGCCCGCGCCCGCGATAGTCTGGCCCACCATGCTGGCGGCGTGGACGAAGCCGCATTCGCCCGCCTGCGGGCGTTGTTGCGCTATGTGGACGGCGACTACCGCGACCCGGCGACATTCGAGCGTCTGCGGCAAGAGCTTGGGCAAGCCCACCACCCGCTTCACTATTTCGCCATTCCGCCGAGCATGTTCGAGACGGTGGCGGGCGGGCTGGCCGGGATCGGCGCCACCGGCGAGGGACGCGTGGTGGTCGAAAAGCCATTTGGTCGAGATCTGAGCTCAGCCCAGGCGCTCAACCGCACGCTGCGACAGGTCTTTGCTGATGACGCGATCTTTCGCATCGACCATTACCTGGGCAAAGAGGCGGTCGAGAACCTGGTGTTCTTTCGCTTCGCCAACAGCTTTCTCGAACCCATCTGGAATCGCACGTACCTCAACAGCGTGCAGATCACCATGGCTGAGAGCTTCGGCGTCCATGGACGCGGAGCGTACTACGACGAAGCGGGCGCGATCCGCGACGTCGTTCAAAATCATTTGCTGCAGGTCGCGGCGCTGATCGCCATGGAGCCGCCTTCGGCGGCTGGCCAGGATGCGTATCGTGACCAGAAGGCGCTGGTCCTCAAGGCCATGCGCCCCCTCTCGGCCGGCGACGTCGTGCGCGGCCAGTTCCGCGGCTACCGGGCTGAGCCCGGAGTGGCCGCTGACTCGGCGGTCGAAACCTTTGCCGCCGTACGTCTGCGCATCGACAACTGGCGCTGGTCGGGCGTTCCGTTCTACATCCGCGCAGGCAAGTGCCTGCCCATGACCACGACGGAAGTCTTCGTACAGCTCCGCTATCCGCCCCGCATCGTCTTCGACGCCGACCAGGAGAGGCGGCCAAACTACTTGCGGTTCCGACTCAGTCCAGACGTGTTCATGTCACTGGGCGCGCGCGCCAAGCGCGCCGGTGACGCGATGGTGGGCGAGGAGGTCGAGCTCGTGGCGCGGCATCAGTCACCCGACGAGATGGCGCCGTACGAGCGCTTGCTGGGTGACGCGATGCATGGCGACCACGTGCTGTTTGCGCGTGAGGACGCGGTCGAGGCCGCCTGGCGGGTGGTGGACGGCGTGCTCGACCGGGCTACGCCGGTGTATCCGTACGAGCCCGGCACCTGGGGCCCCGCCGAAGCCGATCGCCTCCGACCGCCTGACGGTTGGGAAGAGCCGACCCCAGCAGGCGTCACGCCCTGACGACGCGTCGGCCGAACTTCTAGTGGCCCCAGGTGAGCACCAGGGCGATGGCCGCGGCGAACATGATGATCGTCGCCAGCCAGCCCAGCAGGTTGGTGAACCAGCCGTTGGTGCGCTGCTCCATGATGCTGCGATTGTTGGCAATGAGCATGATGACAACCATCAGGGGCGGCGCCACGAAGCCGTTCAGCACCGCCGTCCAGAACAGCGCGTCGATCGGGTTGATGCCCAGGAAATTGATGCCCATACCCACCAGCGTGGCTGCCACAATCACCGCGTAAAACTGCTTGGCGCGACCTGGATTCTGGTCCAGGCCGTAGCGCCAGCCGAAGCCTTCTGAGATCGCGTACGCAGCCGAGCCAGTCAGGACCGGTACGGCGAGGAAGCCCGAGCCGATCAGGCCGAGCGCCAGCAGGATGCCCGCGGCGTCGCCCGCGATCGGGCGTAGCGCCTGAGCCGCGTCAGCCGCCGACTTGATCTCCGTCTGGCCGCTGGCGTGAAGCGTGGCCGCCGTGCTCAGCAGGATCGCGTACATGACCACCACGCTGATGCACATGCCCGTGTTGACATCAATGGCGGCGTACTTCAACTCTTCGTCGGTAGCGCCCTTCCGCTCCCACAGGGTGGTTCGGCCCATGTGGACCTCTTCTTCCACCTCCTGGCTGGATTGCCAGAAGAACAGGTAGGGTGAGATGGTCGTACCAAGAATCGCCACGATGGTGGCGAGAAACTGCGGATCCAGGCTGAGCGTCGGGATGAACGTCGAGCGAAGGACCTCGCCCGGATCGGGGTGGGCGAACAGCGCCGAGCCGATATAGGCGAACAGCGCCAGCGTCAGCCACTTGAAGATGTTCGCGATGAGACGGTAGGAGCCGAGGATCTGTAGCGCGAGGATCACCACGACCAGGGGCAGGACCAGCCAGCCAATCGGAACGGGCACGATGATGTTGATCCCGGCGGCGATCGCGCCGATATCCGCGCCAGCGTTGATGGTGTTGGCCACCAGCAGGGCGACGACGGCCGGGTAGAGCAGCGCGCGCGGGTAGTGGTGGCGCAGAACGCCCGCCAGCCCGCGACCGCTGACCATGCCAATCTTGGCGCAGATGAACTGCACCGTGGCCATGAGCGGCAAGGTGACCAGCGCCGTCCACAAGGTGGAGTAGCCCAGCGATGCGCCGGCTACGGCGTACGTACCGATGCCCGACGGATCGTCGTCGGAAGCGCCCGTGATCAGGCCAGGACCGAGGATCTTGAGGAAGCGCTTGAGCCGATTTGGTTCACGACTCGCGGCTGCCTCCACGGTGGCGGTACCGCTGGCGGGTTCCTTGTGGGGAATGCGCCCGGGGGACCCCGAGTTCTGCCTATTCGAAACGGTATGCACCGCAATGCCTGAAGGGCAGAGAACGTGCCAGCGCGTGGCACGCGTGTTGCGTGCGGGCTACACTCGAATCGCAAGCGAGGTCTCGATGCAATCCACATCCCACCAGACCACTGGCACGGAACGGCGCGCCGCTCATCAGCTGAGCGGAGAGGGGCTGAGATTCCGATTAGGCGAGGAAATCGAGCAGCTTCGACAGGATCTCAAGAACTCGAGCGGTCAGCGATCGGCCAAGACGCTGACCAAGGCGGGCATGCTGCGCGTGACGCTGGTGGTCATGGAAGCCAATGCCTCCATGAATCCCGAAGGTAGCCGCGGTGGCACGACGCTCCAGGTGCTCGAAGGCCGCCTGCAGGTGCACAGCCAGGAGGTCGGCTCGGGCGAGCTGGTGATGCTGGATGACACCCTGCGGGAGCCCATTCGGGCGGTCGAGCAGTCCGCCTTCCTGATCACCGTGGCCTGGCCCGAAGGCGCGGGCGCGTGGTCCCAGGAGGCCGCCCAGGGGCGACTGTAGCTATCGCGGGCGCATGCCGCCGTAGATCACCCAGTCCAGGCGTTTCCAGAAGACATCGACGTTGGCGAAGCCAGCTTCGCGGAGCCAGGCTAGCTGGGGCTCGAGCGGGATCATGTAGCGCACGTGATTCTCGTACTGGGCCTGCTCTTGTGGGCTGCGGTGGGTGCGCTTGAACTGGGCGTCCGGGTCGTAGCGGTCGTTGACGCGTTCCCACACAGCCTCGAGGGCGGCGTCCGGCGCGCGGATCGGGTCAAAGTTGACGTACCAGCCGCCTGGCTGGAGCCGCTGCAGGATTTCGCGGAAGATGCTCTGCTTGCGGCTGTCTGGCAGGTGGTGAATGCTGAGCGCCGAGACCACGGCATCGAGTCGCGCCGGAATGCCGTCGGGCCACGCCGGGCCGAGCATGTCGAACTCCACGTAGCGATACCTGTCGGCGAACGGGGCCATGTGCCGCTCGCCTTCGGCAATCATCTGGGGCGAGTACTCGCCCAGGA
>CBJLVJ010000038.1:0-10340 GCA_966426465.1 uncultured bacterium
CCCTGGTCGGCGTAGGCGTGCCGGTCGACGAAGCGGCCGACCTGGAACGCGCGGTATTCGACGGTCGCATCCTGGTAGTCGTACACGGCACCTACGACGCGGCCGCCGCCTCCAGCGTCCTCAAAGCTGGCTGAGCCTCGCGCCGACGCGACCGACAGTGGCCTGGCCGAGCGCTCAGACCGACAGTGGTGTGGTCGGGCGCTCAGGCTGACGGTCGCCTGGTCGGGCGCTCAGGCCGCGACTGAGGCGCCCACCTCGTTGAGCCGTCCGGACTTGACGTCGTACACGAACCCGCGCACCTGGTCTTTGTGAGGCACAAATGGGCTCGCGGCGATGCGCGCCATGGACTGCTTCACGTCCTGCTCGACGTCGGCGAACGCCTCGAGCGCAAACGGCGGTCGAATGCCCGTGTCGGCCTCGATCTGGTCCTTGACCTGGTCGTCTTTGAAGGTGAGCATGCCGCAGTCGGTGTGGTGGATCAACACCACCTCGCGCGTGCCCAGCAGCCGCTGCGAGATGGCCAGTGAACGAATGACGTCGTCGCTCACCACCCCGCCGGCGTTGCGGATGATGTGCGCGTCGCCCTCCTGCAGGCCGAGCAGCCCGTACGGGTTGAGTCGCGCGTCCATGCAGGCGACCACAACCACCCCCTTGCCCGGCGGCATGGGCACATTAGCCTTGCTGAAATTAGCCGCGTACCGCTCGGCATTGCGAACCAGTTCGTCAGTCACGCTCATCGGCAGCCCTCTCCCGCGCACGCCAGGTGCGCGCTGACGAGTCTACCCCGTGGTCGTGCTGAGAGGACTTGAACCTCCGGCCGCTGTGCGACCGCTCATCCGCGGTTGTATCTGGGCGCCACGACCGACCAGCCAAGCGCCTTCGCGGCCGCGCCCGGCCGATCATCGTACGTCACCATCCTCGACAGGCTAACGCCCAACAGCAGCGCGGTCGCCAGGTGAATTGCATCAAGGGAGCGGAGGTCGAGAGGCAGCAGCCCGCCGGCCGCCATGAGCACCCTGTCGCTCACGCGGATCAGGTCCAACGTTGACAACACGCGATGACCGCGCCCAACAGCATCGGGGCCAATAGGTCATCTTATTAGCGTTGATCGCTGCGCAGGCGAGCCAGATACTCCGACGGCGATACCTGCCCACGCGGCAGGGGTAATGGCGCGGGCAGGTCTTCGAGAGCTTCCACGGCCGGGATAACGTCTCCGGCTGCCCTCAGCTGATCAAGGACCGAGCCGCAGCTCCCGGACGCCAACGCTCGACACGTGCTACAAGTAGCACGAAACCCCCCGGGCGCCAGAGCGATTCTGGTCGGGCCGAGAGAATTTGAGCCTCCAAGCCTGGCGTCGTTCCACCAGACGCAGCACTGGTCGGGGAGCCGGGACTTGAACCCGGGACCTCGCGCTCCCGAAGCGCGCGCGCTACCAGGCTGCGCTACTCCCCGAAAGGAAACCATCTTCAATTCGTTCGAGGGTGAACGCGACGCGCCACTGCCCGCTGCCTGTGCAGTTGTTGTGGCGCCTCGGGTTGCGAATGGCGCGTTGGAGCCATTGCGCGGAGTGGGCACAGTGTACCCAAGGCGTGCTGGCGGCTGCCAGGCTGGCTCGAGATGGCCTACTGACGGCGCATCGCGCTCGCCTGGCGCGGGGCTGGGCGTCGGAAGCGCGTGGTCATGGCCTGAAGGAATCGCTTGCCGGCGAGGCGTGACCAGGCCAGTGGCAGACGCGCCAGCCCCGTCAGGAGGGGCGGGCGCGGTGGGCCCGGGCAAACCAGGCCAGCTGGCATCAGCTCGTCCTGGACGATCGCGGCGACCTGCGCAGGCTCGACGTGCAGGCCCGTCGAACGGACCACCGCTGCCGCGATCTGGTCGATGCTGCGCCTGCCGTTGCACTTCTCGCAGATGCGGTAGGCCAGCTCGCCCATGTAGACGAACTCTCCATCGTGTGTGGCGAGCCATTGCCGATCTTCAGGGTCGGTGCCAAGCACTTCGCCGAGCAGGTCGACCCCCGGCGAGAGAGCCGGGCGACTCAGGTCAGGCGAAGGGCACGTCGCGTCTGCGAATTCGGGTTCCGAAAGGTCCAGCATTGTGGAGGTGTCTTCCTAGTGCGGGACACGGAGTCGTTTTGTTCAAGTGCCTCCACCATGTTGGCTAGTGGCAGTCAACGTGCCACTCGTCTCACGAGCAGGCAACGGCCACGAACCGGGTTCGCGACGGTGCAGTTACGGTCAGCCCACTGGCTTCTTGACAACCCGCCGTTTTGCCTCCGACCAGGCGGACAGCAGCTCGTCCAGTGAGCGGTCTTTGAGGCTGTTCCAGCCGCGCTCGCGGGCGATGTCCTCCAGCACGCCAAAGCGCCAGGCAAACTTGCGATTGGCCGCGCGCAGCGCTTCCTCGGGATCGATACCGTCATCCACCGCCAGCTTGGCGATGATCCACAGCAGGTCGCCAAGCTCCTCGCGCCGTTCAGCGAGGTCGCGCGCGTCGAGCAGCTCAGCCAGCTCCTCGCGGACTTTGTCGAGCGTGCCCTCTCGCGTTGGCCAGTCGAAGCCCGCCTTCTCGGCCTTGCGGGCCAGCTCTGCAGCTCGCTTGAGCTGAGGCAGGCTGGTTGGCACGCCATCCAGCGCAGAGGTCGGCCGCGGCTGGTGGATCCGCTCGGCGGCCTTGAGCTGATCCCAGTTGCGAACCACCTCCGAGGCCCCGCTGACGACCACCTCGCCAAAGACGTGCGGGTGTCTGCGGACCAGCTTCTCGGACAGGTTGCGCACGACGTCGTTCCACTCGAACTCGTCAGTCTGATCGGCAATCTCGGCGTGCAGCGCGACCTGCAGTAACACGTCGCCGAGCTCATCGGCGAGTCCGCTGGAGTCGTCGCCTTCGATGGCATCGACCACCTCATACGCCTCCTCGATGACGTACGGGATCAGGCTGCGGTGGGTCTGCTCCAGGTCCCACGGGCAGCCGATCCTGGGCGAGCGCAGGCGGGCGACGATTGCCCGCAGGCCATGCGCGGAGCCGGTCGGCAGATAGCCGAGCACCGCTGGCACGACGACGTGCGTCAGGTGGTCCAGTTCCAGCCTCAGGCGGTCCAGCTCGGCGAGCGAGACGTGCTCGACGCGCTGGTCGTCGAGGCCCGGGTGATACACCAGGCAGACGGCGTGCTCGGCCGGATACACCCGCTGCAGGGCGAGCTTCACATCGCTCGCGACGCGCGGACTGAAGACGCCTGTCACCACCGCCGGCCAGCGCGGATTGAGCTCGATCAGCAAGTCGATGCCGCTGCCACCCAGTGAGGTCGCTTCGACTACCTGGGCGCCGTCGGCGGCGGTGACCGCCGCAGCGGCCAGCGCGCTCACCCAGAGCCCAACACCAGGCACGACGTCCACATCGGCGCCACCGGCGCGCAGGGCAGCGAGCACTGCCTCGCCGAGCACGCCGTCGCCTGGCAGCGCCAGCACGACGTGGCCATCGGCGGCGAGCAGGCGCTCGACCATGCGCCGATTGACCTCGTCCAACGAATCGGCCGTCTCGTACAGCTCGTCAAAGCTCTCCCACGCCACGCCCACCAGCAGCTCGTCGAGCCCGGGAAACAAGCGCGTCCGCACGAAGACGCGCGTTCCTGGCGAACGCAAGCGGTCGATCGCGGCCTGGCTGATCCAGTCCAACGGGCCCGGGCCGAGCCCAACGACCGACACGCGCATGGTTTAACTCTACGGGTCAGCGCGATGCGCTTAATCCCGATTCGTCACCTGTTCGTAAGATTCCCGACGGTTTCAGCCGGCACATGAGTACCATTGGCCTCCCCGGCGCTGTCACAACCCTTCCCCGCTCGATGCCCGACCTGTCGTCAGTCACGCCTGCTCCTGGATTGAGCCTGGGCTATACCTTTCGCGACCCCGCGCTGCTGCAATCGGCGCTGATCCACACCTCGTACGTCAACGAGCGTCCCGGACGCGGCCTGGAATCCAACGAGCGGCTCGAGTTCCTCGGCGACGCCGTACTGGGCGTGGTCGCCGCGCACTGCCTGTACGAGCTGCGGCCGGAGTCGGCCGAAGGCGAGCTCACCGTGCTGCGCGCGTGGCTCGTTCGCCAGTCGACGCTCGCGCGCTGGGCGCGGCAGGTCGCACTCGGTCCGCACCTGCTGCTTGGTCGAGGCGAGGCGCGCGGTGGCGGGCGCGATCGACCGGCGCTGCTTGCGCGTGGTTTCGAGGCAGTCATCGGCGCGATCTACCTGGACGGCGGTCTCGACGCGGCGCGGCAGGTACTCTTGCCGTTGATCGACCAGGAGATCCAGAGCGGCTTCAGCCCCCAGCGCGTGGTCGATGCCAAGTCGCGCTTGCAGCAGGTTACGCAGGCGCGCTTCGAAACCACGCCCGTCTACAACCTGGTCGACCATACCGGGCCGGGCCACGCGCCGATCTTCGTGGTCGAGGTGAGAGCCGGCCCAGAGGTCAACGCGCGCGGCAGCGGCCACTCCAAGCGGGCCGCGCAGCAGGCCGCGGCGCACGCCGCACTCCAGATGCTCGACGTCAAAGAGGGCTACGAAGAGCCGATCGACGAAGACACGGAGTAGCCGACGCTCACGCGCCGGTTTTGAACAGGGCGCGAACGAAGGCTTCCGCGTCGAACTCCGAAAGGTCGCCCAGTTGCTCGCCCGTGCCGACGAACAGCACCGGCACCTCGAGCTCGTCGACTATGGCAAAGACCACGCCACCTTTGGCGGTGCCGTCGAGCTTGGCCAGGATCAGGCCGTCCAGGCCGGTGGCGTCTTTGAACGCTCGCCCCTGAACGATCGCGTTCTGGCCCGTTGAGGCATCGAGCACCAGCAGCGTGCGCACGTGCTGCACGTTCTGGCGCTCGAGCACGCGGCGAATCTTCTTGAGCTCCTCCATCAGGTTGACCTTGGTGTGCAGCCGCCCCGCGGTGTCGACGATCAGCAAGTCGGCGCCGCGCGAGCGTGCCGCGCTGACCGCGTCGAACACGACCGAGCCCGGGTCCGCGCCCGGGTGCTGGGCGACGACCGGCACGCCCACGCGGTCGCCCCACAGCTTGAGCTGATCGATCGCCGCCGCGCGAAACGTATCGCCGGCCGCGAGCACCACCCGCTGGCCCTGTCGCTTCCAGTAGTCGGCCAGCTTGGCGATGCTGGTCGTTTTGCCGACGCCGTTGACGCCCACCACCAGCAGCACGGCCAGTTGGCCGTCGGGGGCGAGCATCTCCTTCGGTTCCGCTGGAGCGACCTCGTTGAGGCTCAGCACCAGCTCGTCCTGGAGCACGCGGTACAGGTCCCTGGAGTTGTGCGCGTTTCCCAGCTCGACTTCGTTGTGCAGGATCTCGAGCAGCTGGTCGGTGGTATGGACGCCCACGTCGGCCTGCAACAAAAGGTCCTCGAGCTCGTCCCACAGCTCGTCGTCAATCGGCCGCGGCTGCTCGAAGACGCTGGCGATGCGCGCGAAGACGCCCTGGCGCGACTTTTCGACGCTCTTGTCGAGCTTGAACCAGCGGCTAAGGATCACGCGTGTTACCCCAGAGGGGACCCCCATGAGTTTGACTTCGCCGCCGTCATGGTCGCCTCTGGGGCACTGGCGGCAACGCTGCGGGGGCGCACCGAGAAGATGTGCGACACGCCCTCGGCGTCCATGCTCACGCCATACATCGCGTCGGCTTTGTCCATGGTCGCGCGATTGTGGGTGACGACGATGAATTGTATCCCGTGAGCGAACTCGGCCAGCAGGTCGGCAAAGCGCTGCACGTTGGCTTCGTCCAACGCCGCGTCCACTTCGTCGAGCACGCAGAACGGCGTCGGGTTGATCTTCAGCAGCCCGAACAGCAGCGACACGATCGTCAGCGCCCGCTCACCGCCGCTCAGCGATAGGAGCCCCTGGAGCTTTTTGCCCGGCGGTCGGGCGACGATGTCGATGCCCGTCCGCAGCAGGTCGTCCGGATCGGTCAGCACCAGACGCGCCTCGCCGCCGCCGAACAGCCGCGCAAAACACTCCTGGAAGGCGGTCTGGATGGCGGCGAACGCCTCGGCAAAGCGCTCGCGCATGTGGCCCTCGAGCTCGGCCGCGGCGGTTTCCAGCTCGCCCATCGCGGCTCGCAAGTCCGCCGACTGGTGCTCCAGGAACGCGTGCCGCTGGCTGAGCTCGCGGTACTCCTCGACGACCGACTCGGCGACGCCACCGACCGCGCGCAGCTCGCGCTGCAGGGTTGCGATCCGCCGCCGCGCCGCCTCAAGGTCGAGGCTCTCCAGCGGCTGGGAGTGGTCGTCGAACTGGAGCCGGAGCTGCTCGGCCCAGGCAGCGCTGCCAGTTGCTTCGGCTTCGAGCTCGGCGGTCTCGGCGATCTCGGTGTTGAGCCGCTCGACCTCGTCGGCCGCGCGTTGAGCAGCCACGTGCCGGACTTCGCGCGTCTCGTGCGCCGCTCGCTCGGCGGCGCGCAGGACTGCCAGACGTTGTTCGGTGCTCTGGCGCTCGGCCACCAGCTCGAGTCGGCGTTGCTCAATTGATTGCAGCTCATCGTCGACCGGGCGCAGCTCGGCCTCGATGGTCTCCAGCTCGCGCGCAAGCTGCTGGTCTCGTTCCGCGAGCTCCGCGCGCAAGATGCCAACCTGCCCAAGCCGAGCCACCGCCGCCTGGCGCGCCAGCGTGTTCGACGCGATGTCCGCCTGGATACGCAGCGCGAGAGCCTCGTGCGCGGCGCGCTCTGCCTCGCGTCGGCCGGCGGCGGCTTCAATCGCCACGACCTCGGCGCGCACCTCGTTGACGCGATCGGCTGCCGACGCGACCCTTTCCTCAGTGCTGCGCAGCCGCTCCGAGAGTGCCTCGCGCTCGCGCCGGGCTGCGTTGAGCTCCTCGTGCGTCGCTTCGGCGCGCGTCGTCGCCCGCACGCGTTCGTCCGTGCGTTGCGACAGAGTGCGGACGGCGCGCTCGTGGGCGGCTTCCAGCTCGCGCGCCTCGGCGGTGGCGGCCGATTCCGCCCGGCGCAGCTCGGCCAGGCGAGTCTCGGCTTCGCCCAGCGCCAGGCGGGCGCCCCGCTCGTCGGCCTCGGCGTCGTCGAGGGCGTCGCGCGCGGCCTGCACCTCGGCGAGCGCGCTCCGCCGGCCTGCTTCCGCGGCCTGCAGCTCAGCTTCGAGCTGGCGAACCTGACGTGACCAGTCGCCCAGCGTTGAATGGCCTGTCTCGCCCGTTGGCTCGAGTGGACGTGCGCCAGCGGCTGCCATCAGCAGCCCATCCATGGACAGCACTGCCCACGCGGGGGTATCCGCGGCCAAACGGTCCGACAGTCGACGGTGCGCCTCGCGGGCCGCGTCATCGTTGGCCAGGACGACGATGCGCCGCGCGTAGGCGGCCAGCAGCGCGCTGATCGGTCGGATGCGTGTGGCCAGCTCACCGGCCACGCCCACGACGGGGAGATCGGCGAGCGCCGTCTGCCACTCTGGCGGTAGGTCGGCATCGTCGACCCGCGCAAGGTCGGTCGCGCCGAGCGCCTGGAGCGCGCCATGGAGCCGGTCGGCCTGCTGGCTGGCCAGCCGCAGTGCCTCGCGTGCCTGCTCCAGGCGGGCGGCGGCCGCGGCCTGGGCGGCTGCAGCGGCGGTGAGTCGTTCGCGCGTACGCGTCAGGCCCGCTTCGAGCTCGCCACCTTCCGTCGCCAGCCGCTCCACCTGCTGCATCACGCTCGCCAGCCGCGATTCACGGTCGGCCTGGCGGGCCTGATCCACGGCGATGTTGGCCGCCAGCGACTGGCGATGTTGTTCGGTTCGGGCCAGGCGGTCCTCGGCCTGCCGAATACGATCGTCGGCGGCCTCGAGCCCCCTGAGAAGGTCTGCTCGGTCGGCTTGCGCTGCTTCGAGCGTGGCGATCTCGTCGGCGAGTCGCGCCTGCAGAGCGCCCGATTCGCCTGGATCGTCGACGGGCTCACCAGGCGCCGCTTCTGATGCGGTCTGAGCGACCTCGCGCGCCTCTTCGGCCAGCCGTTCGAGCAGCCCGTCGAGTCGCAACAGCTCCGATTCAGCCGACGCGCTCTGCTCGGCCAGACCCGTCGCGCGCTCGCGAACCACGGCCAGGCTGCGCTCCGCCACCCGCATGTGCTCGCGGAATGCCTCAGCGCGCGGCCGCAGCTCGGCAAAGCGCTCGTCGAAGGCGGCCAGCCGGTCGTCGACCGCGCGCAGGCCCTGCTCGCCGGCCACGCTGTCGGCTTCGGCGCGCTGCGCAGCGTCCGTTGCGCGACGCAGCTCTTCGTCCGCTTCGCGGCGTTCCGCGTGCGCGCGGGCGAGGCGCCAGCGGAAGGTTTTTACCAGCAGGTTGTGGAGCTCGGAGCGGAACGCCTCGGCGCGCTCGGCCCGTTCGGCCTGGGTCTTCAAGCGCCGAACGTGTGGCGTCAGCTCGGCCAGCACATCCTGCACACGCACGAGATTGGCTTGCGTGGCGGCCAGCTTCGAGCGGGTGTCGTGCAGCCGGAGCTGATGTCGGCGGATATCCGCCACGTTCTCGAACGCGACGCGTCGCTCGTCCGGTCGCTGCAGGATCAGCTCGTCGATCGATCCCTGGCCGACGACGGAGTAGCTGTCCGGGCTCAGTCCGGCGTGCAGCAGCAACTGGGTGATGTCCTTGAGTCGGACTCGCGCGCCGTTCAGCAGGTATTCGCTGTCGCCCGAGCGGAACAGCCGCCGCGTGACGCGCACCTCTTCGAAGTCGATCGGCAGACTGCGATCTCCGTTGTCGAGCACGAGCGACACTTCAGCCATGCCCAGCGGCTGCCGCGAAGCCGACCCGGCAAAGATCACTTCCTCCGGCTTGCGCGCCCTGACCGCCTTGGCCGATTGCTCGCCAAGTACCCACAGCACCCCATCGCTGATGTTGGATTTACCGGAACCGTTTGGGCCGACGACGACGACGATGCCGGGCTGAAGCTCGGTCGAGGTGCGCGAGGCGAAGGACTTGAAGCCGACCAGGTCGAGGCGCCGGAGGTGCAAGGGCGAGACCAGTATGCCAGGCGCAAAGAGGGCTGGGTTTTTGTTGTTTGTGGCGGGTCGCGTCCGTTTAAAGCTTTAGACTCATCAGCTTACGAGTCCATTTCATGTTTGAATCGCTCTCAGAGAAGCTCCAGTCCGTCTTCGACCGCCTCGGCCGCAAAGGCCGCCTCAGCGAAGAAGACGTCGAGATGGCCTTGCGTGAAGTGCGCGTGGCTCTGCTCGAGGCCGACGTCTCGCTCAAAGTTGTGCGCCAGTTCGTGGCATCGGTCAAGGAGAAGGCCGTCGGCCAGGACGTGGTGCACAGCCTCACCCCGGCGCAGACCGTCATCAAAATCGTCCACGATCAACTGGTCGAGCTGCTGGGCACGTCGCCGCCGCGCCTGACCGTGGCGCCCAAACCCCCGACCGTGGTCATGCTGGTAGGCCTGCAGGGCTCCGGCAAGACGACGACAGCCGGCAAGCTGGCCGTGCAGATCCGCAAGATGGGCCACAAGCCGCTGCTCGTGGCTGCCGACCCGTACCGGCCGGCCGCCGTCACCCAGCTGCAGACCCTCGGCAAGCAGATCGAGGTGCCCGTTTTCCATGACCCTGGCAAAAAGCCGCCCGAGCTCGCCCAGGCCGCGGTCAGATACGCCGAGCAAAACGGGCTGAGTTTCGTCGTGGTCGACACCGCGGGGCGGTTGCAGATCAACGAGGACCTGATGCGCGAGCTGGAGTCGATGAAGGCCAAAGTCGACCCGCACGAGATCCTGCTCGTCGCAGACGCGATGACCGGCCAGGAGGCCGTGCGTGTCGCCGAGGGTTTCAACAAGCACGTGCCACTGACCGGCGTGGTCCTGACCAAGCTTGACAGCGATGCCCGCGGTGGCGCGGCGCTGTCCCTGCGTGAGGTCACCGGCGTGCCGATCAAGTACGTCGGCACGAGCGAAAAACTCGATGGGCTGGAGCAGTTCCATCCCGACCGGCTTGCTCAGCGCATCCTCGGCATGGGCGACGTGCTCAGCCTGATCGAACGCGCACAGGAGCACGTCGACCAGGAGCAGGCGGCACGCATGCAGTCGAAGGTCGTCAAGGGCGAGTTCGACCTGCAGGACTTCCTCGAGCAGATGAACCAGTTGCGCAAGATGGCTGGTGGAGGCGGACTGACGGGCCTGGTTGAGATGCTGCCAGGGGTCGGCAAGGCGCTGAAAGAAGCGCGCCAGGCCGGCCAGAGCGTCGACGAGAAGCAGTTCAAGCGCATCGAGGCGATCATCCAGTCGATGACCATGGAGGAGCGGCGGCGCCCCGAGCTCATCGGCGGCTCGCTCAAGCGCCGCATCGCCGGTGGCTCTGGGACGACGGCGGCCGAGATCAACCAGCT
>CBJLVJ010000039.1:0-10178 GCA_966426465.1 uncultured bacterium
CGTTCTCGACGCCATCGATCGCGTCCTTGCCGGCTGGCTCGACGTTCTCGACGCCATCGATCGCGTCCTTGCCGGCTGGCTCGACGTTCTCGACGCCGTCGATGGCATCCTTGCCGGCTGGCTCGGGGTTCTCGATGCCGTCGACCGGGTCCTGTGCCGCAAGCTGGATTTCTACCGAATCCTCGGCCTGCAGCGCCGGATGCGCAAAGGCCAAGCCGTGCAGCGAGAGGGACCCAACAACCACCATTGTCAAAACGATGCTCGGAGTGCGCATGCGGGTACGCATGTGTGTCATTTCCTTCCAGGGGTGCGGGAGGTAGCGGAGACAGCGAGATCCCTGGTGGTGCCGCACAATCGGTCTGGTGACGGTCGGCGCCTTGACCATCCCTCATCGATCCGTGCCAGCACCTGATTCAGAGCGACTGCTCCACACTCGTACCGAGAGCTCAGCCCGACAACTGATACAGCAACTTTCCAGGCTGCCCGGCCGTTCACCGTCTGTTAACAGAGGCCGCCCGGTCAGGCCAACGACACGTGTACGAACGGCCGCTGGCCTGCCTCTGTGCCGATAGTCGACCTGCATCGACCCACTTCCATGGATGCCCCTACCTACCACCGGACGCTCGTTCGTGTACTGGTCGCGAGCCTGTTGTTCGCTTGCGTGCTGTCAAGCCCGGCGCACCCGGCCAGCGCCGAAGCCGGCGCGTGCCCGCGCGCTGAAGACCAGGTAACGGTCGTGCAAAAAGCGTTCGAGCTGTTGACGGACCGCTTCGAAAATCCGCTCAGCTCGGCACCGCTGCTGCAGGCAGGCTGGGACGAGCTTGCCACGGAGGCCGAGCAGCATGGCGCGCCCGTACCCCGGGCGCCCGCGCTGACCGACGATCCCGAGCAGGATGCCGCCACCACGCGCGCTGGCTTGCTGGAGTACGTCGCGCTGATCCCCTGCGATGCCCCGCAAGCGTGGAATCCCGCGCACGCGCTCGTACGCGGGATGGCCTCGTCGGTGCACGAGCGCCATACCTATTTCCTCGACCCGAAGCACTACCAGGAATACCTCGAGTGGTCGAGCGGCAGCGTGCACTACGCGGGTATCGGCGCGCGCTTCAAAGGCCCTGGCCTCGTCGTGCTCGACGTGTTCGACAACACGCCAGCCGCTCGGGCTGGCCTGCAGCCAGGAGACGAGATCCTGGAAGTCGACCACGAGTCGGTCAGTGGCAGGCCGCCTTCGGAGGGCGTCCAGCGTGTGCGAGGCCTGGTTGGCACTCCAGTGGACCTGCTCGTCAAACCGCGCGGCGGCGACGCGGCCCACGCCGTTCGCCTTCGCCGCGAGGACGTCCAGCTTGACTTTGTCGTGTCGCGCGTGCTCGACGGACAGGTTGGCTACGTGCTCCTGCGCGGCTTCCCCGAGCCGTCGGTGGTAGACGCCGTCGAACAGGCGCTGTCGGAGTTCGCGGACGTGGGTGTGCGCGGCGTGGTGCTCGACCTGCGAGGCAACACGGGCGGGCGTCTCGACCTGGGAGCTCGGCTGCTCAGCGATTTCCTGCCTTCGGGCACAAGCCTCTTCGAACAGATCGACCGCGCCGGCGTGCATGCCACGCGCTCGGCCAGCGGTGCCAGCGCGACCTGGAGTTTGCCGCTGGAGGTCCTGGTGGACGAGCAGACCGCCTCGATGGGTGAGATTTTCGCTGCGGCCGTCCAGGAGAACGGTCTGGCCACCGTGCTCGGAACGACGACGGCCGGCAGCGTGGCCGGCGGTCAGCTCTTCCCACTGGGCGACGGCTCCGCGTTGAACGTGACTGTGTTCGAAGTTCGCTCCGCGACCGGAGCGGTGCTCAACGGCGTGGGCGTTGCCCCTGACGAGACGGTGGTCGGGGATCGTGCCACCAGTCCGACCGGGGCCGATCCTGTTCTGGATCGCGCACTGGCGCTTCTTGGTGACGGGCCGCATCTGGCCCGATGAACCACAAGTTGGCGCGCTGAGGACGGCGGCCGGCGCGAGCGCGGCATAATTCTTTCCGGTACCATCGGCCCGAACGCGTGGCACAAGTCTTCGGGCCAGGCGCAAATAGTGTCGCCCGGTTCAGTCTCGCCGGGAGTCTCGCTGGACTGGCGCTCCTGTTTGCGGGACTCGAGTTCTACGTGCGTTCGCCGTACGTCACCTCCGTCGGCCAACCCGTAGATCAGCCGGTTCCGTTCAGCCACAAGCACCACGTCACCGACGACGGCATCGACTGTCGCTACTGCCACACGACGGTCGAGACCAGCAGTTTCGCGGGCATGCCCCCGACCCAGACGTGCATGAACTGCCACACGCAGATCTGGGCGCAAAGTCCCGCGCTGCAGCCGGTGCGCGACAGTTTTGCCAGCGGGCTGCCGATCGCGTGGAACCGGGTCAACAACGTCGCCGGCTTCGTGTACTTCGACCACAGCATTCACGTGAACAAGGGCATCGGCTGCTCCAGCTGTCACGGGCGGGTCGACCAGATGCCGCTGACCTACAAGGCGCAAAGTTTTCAGATGAGCTTCTGCCTGGAGTGCCACCGCGACCCGGCCCATTTCATCCGTCCGGAATCCGAAGTGTTCAACATGGCCTGGCAGCCGCCGTCGAACCAGGACGAGCTCGGTCACCAGCTGGTTGAGGCGTACCATGTGCAATCGAAAATCAGTTGCTCGACATGCCACCGATGACCTGGCCCGACGAGCCTCCGGCTGAGCAGGACGCCTGCGCGACACGCCACGAACAGTACGCGCTGGCGCTGGCCCAACGTCGCGATCCGATCAGCCGTCGCCGCTTTCTCGAGCTGATGGGCGCGTCGCTGGCGCTGGCCGGCGCGGCGGCCTGCGCGGCCCCGCGCGAGCAGATCGTTCCGTATGTCCGTGCGCCCGAGCAAGTGGTGCCCGGCAAGCCTCTGTATTTCGCCAACGCCCACGTGCTGGGCGGCTATGCGCAGGGCACGCTGGTCCAGAGCACGATGGGTCGGCCGACCAAGATCGAAGGCAATCCACGTCATCCGGACAGCCTCGGTGCAACGGACGCGTTCGCCCAGGCGTCGCTGCTGACGCTCTACGACCCGACTCGCTCCCAGACCGTGCTGTCGCAGGGCCAGATCAGTACCTGGATCGAGTTCTTGCGCAACCTGCGCTCGACGCTGGCCAGCCTGGCGCCGGCCGGCGGCCAGGGGCTGAGATTTCTGAGCGAGAGCGTCACGTCGCCAACCTTTGCTGGCCAGATGCAGCAGATTCTGGGCAGGTATCCACAAGCGCGCTGGCATCGCTGGCAGCCCGTTGGCCGCGACCCCGTGTATGCCGGCAGCCAGCTCGCCTTCGGGCAGATGGTTGAGCCGCGCTACCACTTCGACGCCGCGGACGTGGTGCTCAGCCTGGACGCCGATCCGTTTGCATGGGCGCCGGGCCACCTGCGCTATACACGCGACTTTGGTGCGCGGCGTAGGCCGGAGCAGGGCAGCCTCACCCGGCTGTACGCGGTCGAGAGCACGCCCTCGCTGCTCGGCGCCGCGGCCGATCACCGATTGCCGTTGCCCGCCCGAGCGATCGAGTCCTTCGCGTTCACGCTGGCGCGAGCGCTTGGCGTGGACGTCGGAGCAGCGTCGGTCTCCGCGCCGAACGGCCTGCCCGCGGGCTGGCTGGATGCGCTGGTGGCCGACCTGCGCAACCGTGGACGAACCAGCCTGGTGGTGCCAGGTGAGTTTCAGACGCCGGCGGTGCACGCCATCGCACACTCGATCAACGCCGCGCTGGGCAGTGTTGGAACAACCGTCGACTACTTGCCGGTGGTCGAGGCGGACCCGGTCGATGGCGTGACCTCGCTGCGCCAGCTGGTGGATGACATGAACGGTGGGCAGGTGCAACTGCTACTCGTTCTGGGCGGCAATCCCGTGTACACCGCCCCGAGCGACATCGGGCTCGACCAGGCACTCCACAACGTTGCCATGACGGTCCACCTCGGCCTTTTCGAAGACGAGACCGCGGCACGCTGTCAGTGGCACATCCCAGAGCTGCACGCGCTCGAGTCATGGACCGACGCGCGCGCCTTCGATGGCACGGCGTCCATCCTCCAGCCAGTCATCGCGCCGCTGTACGAGGGCCACTCGGTGCACGAGCTGCTCGCGCAGTTCACCGATCAACCTGATCAGTCCAGTCACGAAGCGGTCCAGGCATCGTGGCGTGCCTCGGCCAGTGGCGACTTCGATCGCTTCTGGCGGACGAGCCTGCACGACGGCGTCGTGGCCAGCTCCACGTTCCAGCCAGCCAACGTATCGGTCCGCTCCGCATGGGCCAGCGGACTTGCCATCGCGCCACCGCCCGCCGCCCAGGAGCTCGAGCTCGTCTTCCGCCCGGACCCGTCGCTGCACGACGGGCGTTTCGCCAGCAACGCATGGCTGCTCGAACTACCGCGTCCGCTGACCAGGCTGAGCTGGGACAATGTCGCCATGGTCAGCCCGGGCACGGCGCAACGGCTCGGCCTGGCGACGCGGGACGTGGTCGAGCTGCGAATGTCTGGGCACGCGCTGCGCGCGCCGGTGTGGGTCATGCCCGGTCAGGCCGACGACTCGATCAGTGTGACGCTCGGCTATGGTCGCCGGCGCGGCGCAGGGGCTGGCAACGGCGTCGGCTTCGACGCTTACACACTGCGGAGCTCGAGCTCGCCGTGGTTCTCAGGTGGCCTGCAGGTCGTGCGCACGGGCGAAACCTATCCGCTGGTCAGCACACAGGGGAGCTACAGCATGGAGGGTCGCGACCTGGTGCCCACCGTCAGCCCTGAGCGGCTGGAGGTGCCGGCCGGTGCGCCACCGGTTGAGAGTCTGTACCCGGCCTACCAGTACCCCGGCAACGCCTGGGGCATGGTGATCGACACCAACGCCTGTATTGGCTGTAACGCGTGCATCGTCGCCTGCCAGGCGGAGAACAACATTCCCGTGGTCGGCAAGCAGGAGGTCGAGCGTGGCCGGGACATGCACTGGCTGCGCGTGGACACCTACTTCGAAGGAACGGACGCCAACCCCCGCATCCGGCGGCAGCTGGTGCCGTGCATGCACTGCGAGAACGCGCCGTGCGAGCTGGTCTGTCCGGTTGGTGCGACCGTCCACAGCGCCGAGGGCCTGAACGACATGGTCTACAACCGCTGCGTGGGCACGCGCTATTGCTCCAACAACTGCCCGTACAAGGTCCGCCACTTCAACTTCTTCGAGTACGGCGACTTCCAGACCCCGAGCTTGAAGCTGCTGCGCAATCCAGAGGTTACCGTGCGCAGCCGCGGGGTGATGGAGAAGTGTACGTACTGCGTGCAGCGCATCAGCCGCGCGCGCATTCAGGCTGAGGTGGAGAACCGGCCGATCGCCGATGGCGAGGTCGTGACCGCCTGTCAGGCGGCGTGTCCGAGCAATGCGATCGTCTTCGGCAATCTGAACGATCCGCAGGCAGAGGTCCGCCGCCAGCGCGGCCTGGCGCGGAACTACACGCTCCTGGCGGAGCTCAACACCCGGCCGCGGACAACCTATCTGGCCAGCGTGCCGAACGTGAACCCCGTGCTCGGAGGAGGCGCCTAGTGTGAGCACCGCGGCGCGGGTAGACGAGCCGTTCCTGGAGCATGGGTTCCCGCCCGTGCTGGGGCCGAACTTTACGTACGGCGACATCACCGACCGCGTGGACAGCCTGGTGCTGGAGCGCAAGACGCGCTTGTGGTGGTGGCTCGGACTGCTGGCCGGGCTCCTGTTCACGGGTCTGCTCCTGCTGACCATGGGCATTCTGATCTTCGTCGGGGTGGGCATCTGGGGCGTGATGATCCCCGTCGCCTGGGGCTATGCCATCACCAGCTTCGTGTGGTGGATCGGCATCGGCCACGCCGGGACGCTCATCTCGGCCATCCTGTTTCTGCTGAAGCAGCACTGGCGCACGTCCATCAACCGCTTCGCCGAGGCGATGACGATCTTCGCCGTCATGCAGGCCGGGCTGTACCCGGTCTTCCACCTGGGCCGACCGTGGTTCGCCTACTGGTTGATTCCGTACCCCGCCACCATGGGTGTCTGGCCCCAGTTCCGAAGCCCACTGATCTGGGACTTCTTCGCCGTGAGCACCTACTTCACGGTGTCGCTGATCTTCTGGTACCTGGGCATGGTGCCCGACCTCGCCAGCATCCGCGACCGAGCCAGGACACGCGTCAAACAGCGCATCTATGGCATTCTGGCAATCGGCTGGCGTAGCTCCGCCCGACACTGGCAGCGCTACGAACAGGCCTATTACCTGCTCGCTGCGCTGGCGACGCCCCTGGTGGTGTCCGTCCACAGCGTCGTGAGCACCGACTTTGCAGTGGCTATCGTGCCCGGCTGGCACGAGACAATCTTTCCTCCCTACTTCGTCGCGGGCGCGCTGTTCTCCGGGTTCGCCATGGTGCTGACGATAGCCATTCCGTTGCGCATGGCCTACGGCCTGAACGACTTCGTAACCGACCGCCACCTCGACATCATGGCCAAGTTCATGCTGGCGACCGGCCTGGCCGTGGACTACTCGTACGTGATCGAGCACTTCATGGCCTGGTACAGCGGTAATCCGTTCGAGCTGTTTCTGCTTGGCAGTCGAGCCTTTGGCCCGTACGGGTTCGTGTACTGGACTGTCCTCGCGTGCAATGTCGCGGTCACCCAGCTGTTGTGGTTCAAGCGAGTGCGGACCACTCCGCTGTTGCTGTTCGTCGTGTCGATCCTGGTCAATATCGGCATGTGGGCCGAAAGGTTCATGATCGTCGTCGGGAGTCTCGCGCGAGACTATCTGCCATCGGCGTGGGGCATCTTTACGCCGACGATCTTCGACTGGTCGTTCCTTCTGGGCACGCTCGGCCTGTTCACCAGCCTGATGTTCCTGTTCGTGCGCCTGCTGCCGATTATCCCCGCGTTTGAGATGCGACGGCTGTTCCGCGACCTGTGGCTCGGGTCACGAGGCTAGACAAGCCATGGTGGCGGCCCCGACAAGAGACCTGGAACGCGAGCCGGAGCTCGAACCCGGTGAGCTGTTCGGGCTGCTCGCGGAGTTCGATTCGGCGGACAAACTGGTGTATGCCACACGGCGCGCGTACGCTGCGGGCTACCGCGCGATGGACGCCTACTCACCGTTTCCCGTGGAAGGACTGAGCGAGGCGCTCGGGTCGCACACCAACGCCGTTCCTCTGATCGGGCTGTTCGGGGGCACGGCCGGAGCGTTGACCGGCGTGGCCATGCAGTACTGGATCCACGTCGTGGATCTGCCCATCAACGTTGGCGGACGTCCGCTCGACAGCTGGCCGTCATTTGTGCCCGTAACCTTCGAGCTGGCAGTTTTGTTCTCGGCGCTGTCGATGGTGGCCGGACTGTTCATCCTGAACGGCCACCCCCAACCGTACCACCCGGTATTCAACGTGGCGACATTTGCCCGGGCGAGCCGGGACCGGTTCTTTCTGTGTCTCGAAGCCCGCGACCCGTGCTTCGCTCACGACCAGACGCAACGCTTCCTCCAGCAGCTCGGATCGTCCGAGGTAACGGATGTGTACGAGTAGCGGCGTGCGACGGACCGCCGCCGCGGCGCTGCTGGTGGGCTTCACGCTGCTGGCCGGGGCGTGCCAGCAGATGGCCACCCAACCGAGCTATCGACCGTACCAGCCGAGCGCGTTCTTCGCCGATGGCACGTCCGCCCGTCCAGAACCGGCCGACACCGTTGCGCGCGGGCAGCTGCGCGACGACGCGCTGCTCTTCACTGGAAAGGATACGAGCGGGCGGGAGGCGACCGAGTTTCCGTTCCCTGTCACGCGCGACGTCCTGGCACGCGGGCGCCAGCGGTACGAGATCTATTGCACTCCCTGTCACGGGTACACGGGTGACGGTGACGGCATCGTCGTGCAGCGCGGCTTCAGTCCTCCCCCCAGCTACCATTCCGATCGACTCCGCCAGGCGCCGGCGGGTCACTTCTTCGTCGTGATGACAAACGGCTTCGGCTCCATGCCGTCGTACGCCAATCAGGTCGCGGTGCCCGATCGCTGGGCAATCGCCGCGTATATCCGCGCGCTTCAGCTGAGTCAGGCGGCGCCGCTCGACGATGTCCCACCCGAGGCTCGAGCGGAGCTGGATGGCCAGCCGTGAGCGCTGCGCCAGGGCAGGATCCGGTCCGGCGCGGCGAGGCCACCGCGCATGGCGAGCGTGAGACGGAGTATGCGCGGCAACCGCAGGTGGTGCGGACCACGCCAGTGGTTATCGTCGCGGCAGTGATCGGAGCAGCAGGCGTGATAGGGCTGGTCGTAGGCGGCCTGGCGGGCGACAGCGAGGGCTTTTTCCGCGCGTATCTCGTCGGTTACACGTTCTGGCTCGGTCTGGGGCTGGGCTCGCTCGGCGGCGCGATGGTCCAGTTCCTGACCGGCGGCTACTGGGGCTTGGCCACGCGTCGCATTTTCGAGGCCGGCGCGTCGACACTCCCGCTGCTAGCCGTGTTGTTCGTGCCGCTGCTGTTCGGGCTGCCTCAACTGTATGAATGGGCTCGGCCCGAGCTCGTCGCCGCGGATCCGATTCTGCTCCACAAGTCCATCTACCTGAACGTGCCACTGTTCATCGCTCGCGCGGTCGTGTATCTCGCGGTCTGGGCCGGCGTGGCGATACTGCTCCGCCGCCTGTCCATAGCCCAGGATCGGGACGGTGACACGCTGTTGGCTGCGCGTCGTCTGCAGCGCCTCAGTGTGGTGGCCGCGCTCGCCGTCGCGTTTACGGTCTCGTTCGCCGCGATTGACTGGCTGATGTCACTCGACGCCGACTGGTTCTCGACGATGTACCCACCCATGGTGGGCACCGGATTCCTGCTCCAGACGATGGCATTCACGATCATCGTGCTTGCCGCGCTTGCGTCCCGGTCCAGCTTGCGAGACGTGCTGACGCCCGGCGTTTACAACGACCTGGGCAGCCTGATGCTCGCCTTTCTCATGCTGTGGGCGTACATGTCCTATTTCCAGTACCTGTTGATCTGGGCAGGGAACCTCACCGATGAGATCCCGTGGTATCTCCGGCGCGTCGAGGGTGCCTGGCTGCCCGTTGCGCTCGGACTTGCGACGTTTGGTTTCGCGATTCCGTTCTGGCTGCTCCTGTTTCGGCCGCTCAAGCGTAACCCGCGTACCCTGTCAGTGATTGCCGGTCTGATCGTGCTCATGCACGTGGTGAATGTATTCTGGCTGGTCCAGCCGCCATTTTCGCCCGCTGGACCCAGCGTGGACTGGCTGACGGTGGCGGCGTTGATCGGCGTGGGTGGGCTGTGGCTAGCCGTTTTTCTGTGGCAACTCGGCCGCCGTCCATTGCTGGCGCCCAATGACCCTCGGCTCGCACAGGCGCTGGAGGCGGCACGTGGCGCGGCGTGAGCCTGGCAAGAGCCCGGGCGTGCTGCTGTGGATCCTCCAGGCGGTGGTCGTGCTCGGCGCGCTCGTGTCTGGCAGAGGCCGCCGGAGGCTCCCGCCGGGTGTGGACGCAGCGGACCTCGCGGCGGGCTACGAACGGAGCGACATTCGGCCGAGCGTCGTGCTCGTCGCGGCCGTGGGGCTGCTGGTGGTCGTGCTCATTGTCGCTGCGGCGGTTGCGGCTCTGGAGGCCACCGTCACCGGAATTGCACCGCGCATCGGTCCCCCAGAAGAGTTGATCCAGGGTCTGCAGGGTGGACCACGGCCAGTGTCGCCTGCCCCAGCCCTGGAGGCGCAGCCTGGCGAGAACCTCGGGCCATACCTGGCTGAAGAACGTCAGAAACTGACGACCTACCGGTGGGTGGACCGCCAGGCCGGAGTGGTCGCGATTCCAATCGAGCGCGCGATGGATCTTCTGGCCGAGCAGGGCCTTCCCTCGCGGCCCGCGCCAGCTGATCTGGGCAATCGGGCGCCGTCTGGATCCAGCTCCGGGCGAGTCGACGAGGCGTATCCATGAAGCTTCTAGCGCTGCTGGTGGCGGTCGTGTGGCTCGTGGCACACACTGCACTGACGGCCGACGCGCACGAGCTCACACGCGAGCAACTGGGCGCGCTGAGCTTCGACCAGCGTCTCGGCTCGCAGGTGCCGCTGGACCTGGCGTTCCGTGACGAGAACGGCGCGGCGGTCTCCCTGGGTCAGTACCTGGAAGGCTCGCGACCAGTCATCCTGACGCTCAACTACTGGCACTGTCAGAACCTGTGCC
>CBJLVJ010000040.1:0-10174 GCA_966426465.1 uncultured bacterium
GGCACGTACGGTTCCAGCGTGCCGTCCAGGCGGGGAAGGACGAGCGGGCGCGTCCCGATCATGCCCGCGCCGCCGCGCTGGCAATCTCCTCCAGCCGGACTTCGCGGCGCTCGGTTGCGCTCCGGTAGGCGGCCTTGATGAGCCGCTGGTTGATCACCGCGTCCTCCCAGTCAGGCCTGGTCGGCTGCTCGAGCACGATACCCGACAGGAATTGCTCGAGCTGCAAGCCAAACGGATCGCGCAGCTCCAGGTCTACCGGACGCCAGTCGTCGCGCGACTCGGTCTGGACCTGACGAGCGTCGAAACGAAACAGCGGTGTCTCGGCCTGGCTCTGGCTGCGCAGCGTGTTGAAGCTGAACAGCAGGCTGCCATCCTCGCCGTCGATCTGAAACTCCGGCACCTCCTCGTGCTTACGCCGCACCCACGACGCCAGACAATTGCCGACGGCGCCATTCTCGAAGCGAATGCTGACGCTCGCCACGTCCTCGACCTCGACCGGAAACGGCGTACCGTCTGGCTCGTAACGCGTCGACCAGGCGATACTGGTGGTGGCCGACACAGCTTCGATTGGCCCGACGACGTAGCGGAGCAGATCGAAGAAGTGGGCCATCATGTCTTCGACGATGCCGCCGCCGGCCTCTTCCTTCTTGTAAAACCAGGTCGGGCGATTGACGACCGTCTGCGGCACCATGTAGCCGAACAGGACATCGGCGCTGAAGATGCGTCCGACGAAGCCCTGCTCGATCAACTGGCGGGCCTTGCGCGGGCCGGGGTTGAAGCGCATGTTCTGAATCACACCGTGCTGAACGCCGGCGGAGCGCGCCGCGGCCAGCAGGCGCTCCGCCTCGCTGAGCTCGATGGTCAGTGGTTTTTCGGTGAACACGTGCTTGCCCGAATCGATCGCCCGCATCAACGGGCCGAAGTGCTCGGAGTTGACCAGGCAATTGTCCACCACGTCCACATCCGGGGCGTCGATCAGCTCCTCTAGCCGGCTGCTGGTGCGCCGAATGCCGTACTGGTCCGCCACTGCGCGGACCTTGTCGGGGTCGCGCCCATAGACGGCTGGTTCGACCGAGACTCGGCGATCGCCGACCATCAGTCCGCGCTCACGCAAATTGGCGAGCGCCGCGAGGTGAATACCGGCCATGCGCCCGGTGCCGAGCACGGCGACCGTGAGCGAGTCTGGTTGGCGTCCGTTGCTCCGCATAGGTGTCACTCCTTGACGGCGCCGGCGGCGATACCCGCGATGAACTGCTTCTGTGCAAGCAGGAACGCAATGATCACCGGAATAACGGAGAGCACGATCGCAGCCATGACCTGATTCTGTACGGGCGCCTGCTGGCGAACAAAGGCCAGGCCGACCTGCAGCGTGCGCATGTCCGGATTGGGCGCCACGATCATTGGCCACAGGAGCTGGTCCCAGGTGCCCATGAAGATGAACAGGGACAGTGTCGCCACCGCTGGCCGGGCAAGCGGCAGGTAGATGCGCGCGAAAATGCGGAACTCGTTGGCCCCGTCGACGATCGCCGCCTCGCGCATTTCGGGCGGCAGCGTGCGGAAGAACTGCGTCATCATGAACACGCCGAAGGCGCTGACCAGACCCGGCAAGATGATGCCCGGGTAACTGTTCAGCAGGTTCCAGTTGGCGAACATGACAAACAGCGGCACGATCGTCGCCTGCGACGGAATCATCAGCGCGCCCAGGATCAGCGCGAACAGGACCCCGCGCCCGAAGAACGTCAAGCGCGCGAAGCAATAGCCCGCTGCGCTCGAGATGAGCACGGCGATGACCGTGGTCGTGAGCGATACGACCAGGCTGTTCATGAAGTAGCGTCCGAGTGGAACCAGGCTGAAGATGCGCCGGTAGGCATTGGTGTCCGGATCGGACGGCCAGAGGCGCGGGACGCTGGCGAACAGCTCAGCCGGGGTCATGATCGAGCCAATCGCCATCCAGTAGAACGGGAACACAGCCAGCCCGGCGAGCACCAGCAACAACAGGAACAGTAGTAGCCGGTCAAACGACCGCAGGTATCGGATGGCTAAGACATCGCCCATACGGTGCCTCCTTTCCTACTGGACGACCAGGTCGTGGACGCGCTTGTTGATCAAAGAGAGCGCGACCAGCAGCACCAGCAAGACGGTGGCGATGGCCGAGCCGTAACCGAACTCCAGCTGCACGAACGCGTGGCGATACAGCAGTTGAACGACCGACAACGTGGCGTTGAGCGGGCCGCCGTTGGTCATGATGAACGGCTGGGTGAACAACTGCATCGAGGTGATGATCGAGATCGTGAGCACGAAATAGATCACCGGTCGCAGCGCAGGCACCGCAATGTGCCACAGCTGGCGCACGCGGGTAGCGCCGTCGACCGACGCCGCTTCATAGAGGTCCTGCGGCACACCCTGCAGCGCCGCCAGGTAGATCACCATGTAGTAGCCCAGGTTTTTCCAGATGCTCAGGGCGATGATGATCCACATGGCCTGGCCACCGTTCGAGAAAAACGGCTGAGGGCCGAAGCCAAGTGCCTGGATAACTGAATTCATCAGGCCCTGCTGGGCGAACAGCATCGACCAGATCAGCGACACCACTACCCAGGACGTCACCACGGGTAGGAAGAACGCCGTTCGGAACACCGTTCGGAACGGCAGCCGTTCGTTCATGGCCAGCGCCATGATCAGCGGCAGCGTGGTCTCGCCGAGCACCGCGAAGAATGCGAAGAAGAACGTATTACGCAGCGCGGTGTGGAACTCCGGGTCGGTGAACAGCGTGATGAAGTTGCCAGCGCCGACGAACGTTGGGGCGCGATTCAACGTTGCGTCGAACATGCTCAGCCAGAGCGAATACAGGAGTGGGTAAGCCAGGACGACGACGAAGAGAATCAGGTACGGCGACAGGAGGACGTAGGCCGCCTGACTGCTGCGCAGGGAGTCGACAAAGGTTCTGCGACGCGGCGCCGTCCGCTGCGCCGGTAAGGTGATGCTGGACGCGCGTGCATCTTGCATGGGACCACCTACCTAGCTGGCGTTTTTGTAGAGGTCCGGATACTGCGCGATGCTTTGATCGAGCAGCGGCTGGGCCTGCGCTTGCGCGTTCTGGAGCTCCTGGTCGACGTCCGCGTTCGAGCGGATGATGCGCTCCTGCATCTGGGCCAGGATGTCGTAGATCTTGGAATACGCGGGCGAGATGCCCGCCGCCCGTGAAGGAATGGTCAGGATCGCCTGTTTCCACCTCGGGTCCTCAGTCTTCAGACTGTCAGACACCGTCTTGCTGACCGGGTTGGCCGCGGCGAAGTAGTCGTCCTCGGTCAAACCGAGATCCTTCTTCAGGCCATATTTCAGGGCCTGGGCTTCGTCGCCGGTCAGCCACATCATGAAGTCGGCGGCCTCTTTTGGATGAGCCGCCGTGGACGGAATCGCCAGAGCGCTGCCGCCGCCAAACGTGACCGGCTGCGAATTGGCTTCCTTCGAAGGCGGTGGCGCGACGCGCCAGTCGGTCTTGGGGTCATTCGCCTGGAGGCTCATGGTCAGATTGGAGCTGGTATTCATGGCGGCGCACTTGCGCGAGATCATCAGCTGCAGCGTGTTGTCGCCGGTCAATTCGTCGGTGTTCATCCAGTGCTTCTGCGACCACTCGGCCATGAACTTGTAGGTGTCGGCCACCACCGGGTTGACTAACAGCACCTTGGTAGGCAGGACGTCGCGATCCCAGATGGTGCCGCCTGCATTCCAGATGAGCGGCAGGGTTTTGGCCGTGTTCTTGATGGGCTGGCAGATCGGCCAGGCGTTGGGCATTTTGGCCTTGATCGCCTCATTGGTGGTACGCAGCTCGGCCCAGGTCAGGGGCGGCTTGTCCGGGTCGAGGCCAAGGTCCTTGAAGAGGCTGGCGTTATAGACATAGCCGAACGGGTCATATTCATACGGCAGGGCCCAGATCCCGTTGTTGACGGTGACGTAGCTGCTGTTGAGCAGGCTATCTGCTCGCTGCTTGAGCGCATCGCCGCCGACCGCGGTGAGCTCCATCGAGGCGTTGGCCGCCATCAGGTCGAGTGGCGTGCGGCTGACCTCGATCTTGGCCACGTCCACGACGCGCTTGGACTGGATGTTGAAGATCAGATTGGCGATGGCATCGGTGTCGCTCGGGCCGGACAGCGACGTCGTGGACAGGTATTCGATGTCGATGTCCGGGTGCTGTTTCATGTACTGGTCGACGAGCTTGCGTTCGCCGGCCTCGGCGCCGCGCGCGTTGAAGTACACCAGGTGAACCCTGGCGCCGTTCCCGCCACCAGCCGCCGCGCCAGCGACCGGCGTCGCCTGACCCGCCGGGGTGTAGCTACTGGCGCCGCTGCCACAGCCGGCCAGCAGAACGGCGAGGGTGGACATCGCCAGCAGGCGGACCAAACGAGTGCTGAACATCTGCGGGTTCCCCCATTCAAGAAGGTAGCCAGCCGACAGGCCGGGGTCGCTCGAGGTTTTCTGAGGCGGGCTGCAGGGAGCGTGCCGCGCTCAAGCTGCGAACAGCTCGGACAGGGCGGCCACGTCGGGCGCGACTCCGATGCCCGGCTGGCTGCCGAGATGCACGGTTCCGTCGAACTCCATGCACGCCTTGTCAGGGTACACCGCTGATTCATCGATGAACTGTGTGCCGTTCAGCGCGGCCGGCCCATCGAATCCGTACACGAGGGCGAGCTGGCACACGGCCGCCTTCGTCAGCAAGCTGTCGGTAAGGCCGCTGACGAGCAACGGCAGGCCGGCGGCTTCCGCGATGCCGATCTGCTGCACGCTCGGCCAGATACCAGCGCTGCGGGTGATCTTGACGACCAGGTAGTCCACCAGGCCCTCCGTCGCGTACGCGAAGAAATCGGCTGGGCCAACGCTGGCCTCATCGACCGCGAGCGGCAACGAGCAGCCCTGGCGGAGCTGGCGGAAGGACTGAAGCTGGTCGGCCGGCAGCGGCTGCTCCAGCACGTCTACGCCAGCGCCGGCGAGCCCGCCCGCCACGCGGCGTGCCTGTGGGAGTCCGAACCCCTGGTTGGCATCGGCCCACACGAAAGCTTCCGGTCCGGCTGCGTCCCGTACCGCGCGGGCCACGGCGATGTCGGTGGCCGGGGCAACGGCGGCCTTGAAGTTGAAGTGGCGGTAGCCGGCCTGGCGCGCCTCAGCCACCTCGTCACTGGCGGCCGCGGCGTCGTGCGCCGTGACCGTGTAGCTCAGGTGCACGGTCGAGCGCGCATCGCTCCCTCCGAGGAAGCTGCGCAACGACAGCCCGCACGCGCGCGCAGCCAGGTCGTGCAGGGCCATGTCGAGCGCCGCCTTTGCCACCGGCATGCCCGGGCTGGGGCCGCGTCCGATCGCCTGGTGCATGCGCTGATGCAGCGCCCATCGGTCCGTGATGGGCAGTCCGAGCAGCGCCGGGGCAAGGTAGCCGCGGATGGTTGATGTGACCGACTCGAGTGTTTCGTACGCCCACGCGGCATGCGGGCGGCCCTCGCCCCAGCCGCATTCGCCCTCACTGTCGGTCACACGGACGAAGACGTGTGGAGCCGTGCCGCCGGCAGCTCCGGCCGTGCCCGACGCGAACTGGAAGGTCTTGACCACCGGTAAACGCGTCGGGAACACGTCGATGCGCTCGATCGTGCGGGGCTTCATGAGGTCGGCAGCCAGCTCGCGTAACGCGGGTGGTCGGCGCCGATGGGCAGCGTGACGCTCGCGCTCGTCTCAGCCGAGTAGTACATCGCGGTGATCAATTCCAGTGACACGCGCGCATCGGCGAGCGTCACGGGCATCTCGCCGCCACACCGCAGCGCGTTGTAGAACCGGTAGAACTGGCCGGCGTAGTGCTCCGGCAGCTCCCGAAAATCTGCCAGCGTCTCTTCAATTTGCTCGGTAATCTCCGGGGTGTCGCCGACGAACGTCCAGGGATCGCCCGAGTTGGTATACGGGCGGGTGTTGCTTTCGGCCACCAGCCCGCTGAAGCAAAAGCGATGGCGGGTAATCTCGGCGGCCGAGCCGAGCGTGACGCCAAGCGAGGCCACCGAGCCGTCGGCCATCTCCAGCGCGACCGAGGCGCAGTCCTCCACCTCGATCTGATTCACGCGTGTGGTGGTGAAGGCGAACACGCGCGCGGCTGGCCCCATCACGTAGCACAGCATGTCGTGCGCGTGGATGGCATGTCCGAGCAGCGCTCCGCCGCGCTCGGTGGCCCACTTACCGCGCCACGGCACCTGGTAGTACTCGGCTCGGCGCCGCCAGGCGGTTTCCACCGTGGACAGGTACGCCTTGCCCGCCAGACCCTGGCCAATCAGAAACTTGAGCTTCTGCAGGCCGTGGCCAAAGCGGTACTGAAACACTGGCATGATCCGCCGACCGGAGGCAGCTTCAGCCTTCGCAAGCTCATCCACCTCACGCAGCGAGCTGACCAGCGGCTTCTCGCAGATGGCGTGTTTGCCAGCCGAAAGTACCTGCTGGATCTGCTCAAAGTGCAGGTGCGGGGGGGTGCAGATGTCGATCACGTCCAGGTCGTCCATACGGCACAACTCGGCCAGGTCGGTCACCAGCCGCGGGATCCCGTTCTCCTCCGCGATCGGGCGGGCCCGCTCCGCGTCGATATCGCACAGGGCCAGTATCTCGAACCGCTCTGGCACGCCCTGGTACCCCCGCACGTGCGCGCGCCCGATCCCGGCGCCTACTACCGCCACTCGAAGCCGGTCTGCGGGCTGCGTCACGCGGCCACCGCTTGCGGCTGCCCCGCGCGCGCCATGGCTTGCGCCTTCAGGGCCAGCTCCGAGGCCAGGAAGGCGTGGGCCTGGGACATGGCCGTCTCGGTGCGCTGGCGAATGTCGTCCAGGAGCTGCGGCCCGAACGGCAGCTCGGTAGACCCACAATCCATGTAGCGCGTCTGGGTCTTGTCGACCAGGAACAGATGATCGCCGCCCGGCCGGCCGGCCAGGTCGATGTACTTGCGCAGCTCGATGAATCCGTCCGTACCCAGGATGGTCAGCCGCCCATCGCCCCAGGTGCCGAGGCCGTCTGGAGTGAACCAGTCGACGCGGATGTAGCCGCGTCCAGCGTCCCCGCGCAGCATCATGTCGCCGAAGTCTTCCAGCTCCGGGTACTCGGGATGTGCGACGTTGGCGACTTGCGCCGCGACCACCTCGGCCGAGGTAGAACCGGTGAAGAACAGAAACTGATCGGCCTGGTGCGAGCCGATATCGGTCAGGATGCCACCGTATCGCGAGCGCTGAAAAAACCATGGCGGGCGAGTCGGGGCATTGAGCCGATGCGGGCCGAGGCCGATAGTCTGGATCGGGCGTCCGATGGCGCCCGACTGGACGAGCTCGCCCGCGCGCACGGTGGCCCGATTCTGGAACCGCTCGCTGTAGCACACGGAATAGATGCGGCCCGTCTCGCGCTGCACCGCGCGTGCCTGTGCGAGCTGGTCCAACGTCGTAAAGCCTGGCTTGTCGACCAGGTAGTCCTTGCCATGCCGCATTGTCGAGACGCCCAGGCCCGCGCGCTCGTCCGGAATGGAGGCGCTGGCGATCAGCTGGATGCTGGAGCTCTCGAGGATTTCCTCGGCGCTGCGCGCTCGGGGCGCCTGCGGGTAGCGTCGGGCGAACTCGGCGACCAGCTCCGGCTCGGGCGCAAAAAAGGCGGCGAGCTCTGCGCCAGCGTCCAGCAGCAAGTCGGTCATACCGTAAATATGGTTGTGGTTCAGGCCAATGACGCCGAAGCGCACCGGCTCCTCTCGACGAGCGACCATAGGTACGGTCTACCACGACAGGCCGGGCTCACGCAGACGGGTATGAGACTCGTCGCGCGGTCAAGCTACACTGGTGTGCGGGGAACTACCAGTACGAGGGAGAACCTGCATGGCTGACAGCGTCTATCGGGTCACCCAGGTGATCGGGACCAGCGCCGATAGCTGGGAAGCGGCAGCGCGCAATGCCGTGGAGACGGCGGCACGAACGGTACGTGACCTCCGCGTCGGCGAGATCGACAGATTCGACTTGACTATCGAGGACGGCCGGGTGACCGCCTACCGTGCTCGGGTCAACATCTCGTTCAAGTACGAGGGCGGCGAGTAAACCGCGCCGGGAACGAAGGCTGTCATGCCGACACCAGAGCAAGCCATCGCCAGCGCCAGCCAGATGATCCACCTGCTTCGCGCACACCCCTGGCATGGCGTAGCGCTCGGGCAGGAGGCCCCAGCCGTGGTGATGTGCTACGTGGAGCTGGTGCCGACGGACGCGGTCAAGTACGAGCTGGACAAGACTACGGGGCACCTGAAGATCGACCGGCCCCAGAAATATTCCAACGTGTGCCCGACCCTGTATGGACTGCTGCCGCAAACGTTGTGCGGCGATCGGGTCGCCGAGGCGTGTCGCGAGCGCACCGGGCGCAGCGACATCGTTGGTGACGGCGACCCGATGGACGTGTGCATCCTGTCAGAGCGCCCGGTCAGTCACGGCGACATTTTGCTGCGAGCGATACCGATCGGCGGGCTGCGCATGATCGACCACGACGAGGCCGATGACAAAATCATCGCGGTGCTCAAGGGCGATCCGGCGTATGGCGACTGGACCGATATCTATCAATGCCCGCCGACCTTGCTCGACCGGCTGCGCCACTACTTTCTGACGTATAAGGAGGTTCCCGGTGAATCCGGCGGTATGGTCGAGATTGCCGAGGTGTACGGCCGACGCGTGGCGCACGACATGATCCAGCGCAGCCGCGACGACTACCGCCAGTCGTACGGAGAGTTCGAGCAACTCCTCCAGTCCGCGCTGGACAGGCTGCCCGACAACGAGCGCGAGATTCTCCGCACGACGGATCACCGCTAGCGCATGGAGGCATCATCGTGACGAGTCGCACCGAACCGCCAACGCTGCTCAACATTACCGACGTGGTCAGCGGGCCGATCCCGCCGCGTGTCGTCAATCCGACGTGGCCCAACGCGCTGCACACGCGCATTCGCGACGTCGTCGCCAGCAAAGGTCCGCCACCCTGGTCCGTGCGGCTGATTGAGGACGACCGCAACCTGGTCACGCTCATCGCCAATCCACCGGGCACGGGCAATCGACCGCACTGGCACAAAGACTTCGACGAATGGTGGATGATCCTGGCGGGTCGGCTGCAGTGGGAGCTGACCGGTGGCACGGTCATCGAGGCCGGCAAGGACGAGCTGGTGTGGGTGCCACGTGGGACCGTCCACCACATCAAGAACATCGGCGACGAGATGTCACTGCGCCTGGCAATCGCCATGCCGCCGGCCGTTCATTATTTCAACCCGTGCGAACAGTGCGGCTACACCGACGATGGTCCGCGCGCGTTCTGGTGAGACGGAGGTCCCGTGCGGCCTAACCAGCTGAAGCGGAAGCTGGCCGCGGGCCAGCCGGCGACGGTCATCGCCCCGTTTGCGTCTTCGGCCGGGTTGGTCGAGCTCCTCGGCTACCACGGCTTCGACGGTGTCTTTCTGGACTGTGAGCATGGCCCGAGCGGATGGGAAGACCTGGAAGACATGATCCGCGCCGCGGAGCTTGCCGGCTACAGCTCCGTGGTTCGTGTCGACCACAACGACGCAGCGACGATCACCCGCACGCTGGACCGCGGGGCGGGTGGCGTCCAGGTGCCGCACGTCAACACCGCCGACGAAGCCGAGGCGGCGGTGCAGCACGCCAAGTTCGCACCGCTCGGCCACCGAGGCTGGGCTGGCTGGCGCGGCATGTTCGGCGAGGACCCGACCGAATTTGCTGAACGGGCGAATGCCGAGACACTCGTTGCGGTCATGCTCGAGGAAGTGGAAGCGCTCCGCAACCTGGATGACATCCTGCGTGTGGAGCACGTGGACGTGTTCTTCGTCGCACCGGGCGACCTGGCCCAATCCATGGGCCATCCGGGCCAGATGGATCACCCGGAAGTCACGGCCGCGCTCGAGGATGCCCTCCGCCGCATCCGCGCCGCCGGGCGAACGCCGGGCACGCTCACCACGCCAGCGATGCTCGAGCGGCATCTGGAGCTCGGCGTGTTGTTCCTCTACGTCGGCCTGGCCTCGCTCCTCGCTCCCGCCGCGAAAGCCTTCATTCAGAAAGCCCGTCAAGGCACAGGAAGCCAGAGCTTGTCGTAAGGAGTTTTTTTAGATGTCGCAAGTCTGCGGACTTGCTCCCCAGGGCTCCGC
>CBJLVJ010000041.1:0-10098 GCA_966426465.1 uncultured bacterium
AGCTGCGGCCACACCAGCCGCAGATGGACGCCGCCCTGGCGGGTCTTGGGCGTCACCACGAACCCGAGCGGTTGGCCGAACACGACGTTGCCGACCGCGCTCGTCACGGCCCGGATCCACAACGGAAATAACGCGAAGCTGTACTGCTGGCCGCGCCAGACCGGAATGCCCCAGCCGACGATCAGGAACATGAGCTGATTGACCACCAGATAGGGCACGAGATGCGCGAAGAAGGTGGCAGAGAAGGCGGATACCGGTAGCCAGCCGAATGCCATATACAGGATTGGCCCCACGATATAGACGACGGTTGCGAAGCCTGAGAGGTAACTCCACATCGTCGCGAAGTACATCAGCCGCTGGACGAGCGACAGCCCGGGGACGCCCAGCGGATTCTCGCGCAGCAGCACCTGGATGGTGCCCTGCGCCCAGCGCAGCCGTGGCTGGAGCGCGGAGCGCAGGTCCTCGGGCGCCAGTCCGCGCGCGAGCACTTCGTGGTGGTAGACCGAGCGCCACCCGAGCGCGTGCAGCCGCATGGCGGTGGCCATGTCTTCGGTGACCGAGATGGTGGCCAGCGGCATGAGCGGCTGGGCCTCGTGCGCGCGGTCCACGTCGACGGCGAACAACAGGCTGCGCACGGCGCCGATCGCCGCCAGAGGCGAGGCGGCTCGTCCAGCGAGGTCGGCCAGCACCTCTTCGTCATCCAGCACGCCGGCGAAGGTGGCTTCCAGGTCGGCGACATCCAGCCCGGGAATGTCTGCCAGCTCGGCCCGGATGCGCGCCAGATCGTCGGCCACGAGCAGCCGTGACACCCCTTCGGCTCGGCGTTGAAAGGTCCAGGTGACGTCCTGGATCGGCGCACGCATGCGCAGGTCGCGTCGGGCATCGGCCACGGCGACCCTCAGCTCGCGCAGCGCCGCCGAAGCGTGTTCACCAGCAGCCGGAGTGAGCTGCCGCTCGGCTGTGCGAAGTACGCGGTCGGCCGTGCTCAGCGCGCGCCGAACGCGCCACTCCAGCTCGCGCACGTAGTAGGCAATGCCGAGCTGCATGAGCGCCTCGCGTCGCAGCACGGCGTTGGAGCCGCAGAAGAAGGCGGCATTCCAGCCGTCTTTGCCTTGCATGATCGGGCCGTAGAACAGTGGGGCCTGGCTGCCGAGCGGATCACCCGGAGGCACGTTGTAAAACCACTGCGGCGTCTGCACGAAGGCGACACGCGGGTCGTCGAAGTAGCCGAGCGTGCGGTCCAGGATCTCCGGCGACGGAATCTGGTCCGCGTCCAGGATCAGGATGAACGCGCCCTGGCTCTGGAACAGCGCGTTATTCAGGTTGCCGGCTTTCGCATGGCGTTCGTGGTGCGTCCAATCCGTCGAGCGCACGATGTAGCCAACACCCTCGGCGTGCGCCATGGCCCGCATCGCCGCCGAGCTGCCGTCGTCCAGGACGTACGTGCGGTGGGGATAGCGGATGGCAGCCGCGGCGCGAACGGTCTCGCAGACCAGCTCGACCGGTTCGTTGTAGCAGGTGATGAAGATGTCCACGGTGGCGGCTTCGGGCGGAGGCGGAGGCGCGACGCGCCGACGCGGGCGCCACACCGATAAGCCAAACAGCCAGCCATCAATCGCGCTGTACGTCTCGGCCAGCACGAGCGCAAGCGCAAGCGGCCAGAAGTTCCAGTTGATCGAGTTGAAATACCGCCACAGCAGGTAGTTCAGGCCCAGCCCCAGGGTGCCCAGTACCAGCGTCCGCCGCGCCACGTCCATGCGCGTCATGCTCGGCACTTCAGGACCACAACGGTCAGGTCGTCGGGTGGTGGACCGGTGGTGCTGGCAAGGCCAAGCAGCGAGCTCACCATGTCCGCGGCGCTCGCCAATCCATCCAGACTCCGCGCGATTGCCGGCCCGTCCAGATTGATCTCCGGGCGCGCCTCGACCAGCCCGTCGCTGTAGACGACGAGGGCATCGCCAGGCGCCATCGTCACCGTGCCTTCCTGGTACGTCTCGTCAGGCATGATGCCGATGGGCAGGCCGCGCGGATGCAGCTCGTGAAGACGGCCATCGGAGCGTCGGAAGACCACGTGTCCATGGCCAGCGTCGACGTAGGTCAAACAGCGAGCGCGCACGTCGAGCTGGGCGTGGAACAGCGTGACGAAACTGCCGGAGCGTTGCAGGTCGGCGTCCAGCGAGCGTGCAGCCAGGTCGACGGTGGCCGCCGGCGAATAGTGTCGTGCCACCGCGCCGAGCGCCGCCCTGGTTGTGGCCATCAGCAGGGCAGCGGGCATGCCTTTGCCCATCACGTCGCCGATCGTCAGCTTGAGCACATCGTGGGCCGGCGCGTCGAAGCTATAGAAATCGCCGCCGACTTCACGCGCGGGCAAACACGTTGCCGCCAGCTCAAAGCCAGGCAGCTCAGGAGGCGTCACCGCCAGCATGTCGGCCTGAACCTGTCCCGCTCGCGCCAGCTCCGCCTCGATTTGCTGGTACAACCGCGCGCGCTCCTCCTGGAGCCTTTTCAGGCGCACGTGCGTGCGCACTCTGGCCAGCAGCTCAGCCGGGCGAAACGGCTTGCCGATGTAGTCCGACGCGCCCGCCTCCAGGCCGCTGACGACCTGGTCGACTTCGTCGAGCGCAGACAGGAAGATCACCGGGATGTCGGCGGTAGCCGGATTCGCTTTGAGTCGACGACACACCTCGAGACCGTCGATGCCCGGCATGGTGATGTCCAGCAGCACCAGGTCCGGCGGCTCGTCCGCAATCAGCGCCAGGCCTTCTTCGCCACTCGCGGCTCCGTCCACCTGGAAGCCGGCCCGCTCCAGTTGATCGCTGGCGATGCGGCGGGTCGTCCGCGCATCGTCGACGACCAGCACGCGCGCGGAGTCGACACCGTCAAGCATCAGGAGTCCGCTCCCTCCAGCAGGTCGCGAGCTGCACCGGCCAGTGTCGTGTCGCCGAACGAGCCTTTGGCCAGGAACGCGTACGCGCCGAGCTCCATGGCCCGCCGGCGCGGCTCAGGATCGTCGTCACTGCTGGTGACGATCACCGGTACACCATCACCACGCAGCGCGAGCAGCAACGCGAGTCCGTCCATGGCTCGGTTCTGGAGGCCTGTCACCACCAGCCGGTAGGGCGTTTCGGTGGCCATCGCCAGCGCCCGCTGGCCGTCGTCAACCGCGTCCACCTGGAAACCCACATCGGACAACACCATCTTCTCGAGCAGACGCACCGTCGCCGACTCTTCGACGACCAGCGCGCGCGGCGTCTGGCCTGAGAGCGGCGTCTCTAGTGGGGCCGACAGCTCGCGCGCGCGCTGCCGCAACGCGCTCGCCAGCTCTGCGCTGGCTGACTCGACGGGGTCTCGCGGCCTCGCCCGCTCGAGCAGGGCTTGAAGTGCGTCCACCGCCCGGAACAGGACATCGGCGGTTGCCGTGTCGAGCCGCCGCGGGCTATCGCGCAACTGGGCGAGCACATCCTCCAGAGCGTGGGCAATGTCGCGTACACCGGCCAGCTCCAGCATCGCCGCGCCGCCTTTGATGGTGTGTGCCGACAGGAACATCTGTCGGATCGACTGCTGATCGGCCGGGTCCCGTTCGAGAGCAAGCAGATGCTGGTCGAGCTTGCGGAGGTGGTCCTCCGCCTCGGCGCGGAACTCGTCCAGAAAGTCGGCCGGGTCGAAGCTCACGCGTGTTCCGGGCGGGTTTGCTGTGCGAGCTCGACGAGCAGCGAGGCCACGTGCGCCGGCGGCAGAACGTGGTCGACCACGCCCAGTCCGATCGCAGCGGCGGGCATGCCGAAGACGACCGAGCTCGCTTCATCCTGGGCGATGGTGACCGCGCCCGCGCGCTTCAGAGCGTACAGCCCGGCCGCGCCGTCGTCGGCCATACCGGTCAACAGCACGCCGATCGCGCCGGAGCCGTACTCACGCGCCAACGACTGGAAGAGCACCGTAACCGAGGGGCGGTGTCCGGCCACGGGCGGAGCACTCGTCAGCCTCAGGGTCCGCCGTTCCACCTCCAGGTGCCACCCGGTCGGAGCAATCGAGATCTCAGGTCGCTCGAGCGCTTGACCAGCGGCCGCCAACCGTACGGGCAGGGCGCACTGCGAGCCAAGCCAGTCGACCAGCGTCGAATCGAAGCCTGCCGCGGTGTGCTGGACCACGAGCACGGGCACCGAGAAGGTGGCTGGCAAGGCTGACAGGATCACCTGGAGCGCCTGGGGTCCCCCGGTAGATGCGCCGATGCCGACCACTTCCGCCGCGCGCGCGGGAGGGCTCGCAGCCGCCGTAAGGCGATTGCGCGGCGCGGTGCGTCGGATCACCCTGACCTCAGCCATGCTCTTGATGGTTCGAATCAGCCGTTGGGCCGACAGCGCGCTGCTCGCATGAGGAGGCGGTAGCCCTTCCACGGCGAGAACTCCGGCGTCGAATGCCGCCGCACGCAACTGCTCATCCTGGTCGGCGCGCGCAGTCACCAGCACGATCGGGGTTGGTGTCTCGCGCATGATGCGTCGCGCCGCTTCGAGCTGGCGTGACGGCTGCGACGACGTGCTGGCCAGAACGACGACGCCAGGCCGCAGCCCCGCCACCGCGCGAACGGCCAGCGCATCCCCCGGAGAGGAACCGACGACCTCCACCTGAGGGTCGGCGTCCAGCAAGCTGACGAGGAGTCCGCGCTCGGGCTCTGAGTCGGCCACGATCAGGACCCGCAAACGCGGAACGGGCCCGTTACTTGAGGTCACAGCAATCGGCCGATCGTCTGCAACAGCTGTCCCTGATCGAAGGCGCTCTTGACGATGTAGGCGTCGGCTCCGGCCGCCACGCCACGCTCGCGGTGCTCGCGCGCGCCGAGCGACGTCACCAGCACGACCGGGATCTGGCGCAAACGCTCGTCGCTGCGGATCGCGCTGGTCAGGGCGAAGCCATCCATGCGCGGCATCTCGACGTCGGCCACCACCAGGTCAACCGCGTCACCACGCAGCACGCCCAGCGCCTCGACGCCGTCGGCGACGGCCTGGACCTCGTAACCAGCCGCCTCCAGGACGCTGCGCTCCATCGTGCGGGTAATGACCGAATCGTCTACCACCAGGAGCCGAGGCCGTCGCGGACGAGGAGGAGGCGCCAGGGCGCCGCTCGAGGCCGCCCCACCTCTTTTATCCACATCCACATCCACCACCTTGAGCGCGGTCTTCAGCAGGTCGGCCGGATTGAGGATGAGCGCCAGCTCGCCCGAGCTGAGCACTGCCGCGCCACTCACGTTGCGCACACGTTTCAACGGCCAGGCGAGTGGTTTCATGACCACCTCCTGCTCGCCCACCAGCTCGTCCGCAACAATGGCCACGCGCCGGCTGCCCTGGTGGAGGACGAGGAACGGCCGCCATGCCTGCTCGTTTCGATCCCGCTCGGGCCCAGGCGGCAGCTCGAGCAGTTGGGCCAGCTCGACGATGGGCACTGGCTGGCCGTCGAGGGCAACGGCGCGCCTGCCCTCGATGCGCACCAGTGCGTGTGCTCGGACGCGCGCTGACCGCTCGACGGCGGCCGACGGAATCGCAAACAACCGGCCAGCCTGGGCGGCCAGGATCGTGCGTGTGGTGGTCAGCGTCAGCGGCACCGTCAGGCGGAAGCGGGCGCCCTGGCCGGGCACACTGCTCACCTCGATCTGGCCGTTCAGGCCCTCGACATTGGCACGGACCACGTCCATGCCCACGCCCCGTCCGGACGTCTCGCTGACGTTGGCGCACGTTGTAAATCCGGGCCTGAAGATCAGGCTCGTGGCGGCAGCATCGTCCAGCGTCGCCGCCTGCGCCTCGGGCAGGAGTCCCTGCTGAACGGCCCGCTGACGCAGCACGCGGGCATCCAGCCCGGCCCCGTCGTCATCGACCTCGATCTCGACCAGCCCGCCCCGCGGCCGCGCCGACACACGGATGACGCCCGATCGAGGCTTTCCGAGCGCCGCCCGCTGGTCCGGAGACTCGATACCGTGGTCCACCGCGTTGCGCAGCAAGTGCAGCAGCGGGTCGGCCAGCTGCTCGACGATGCGACGATCGAGCTGTGTGTCGCCGCCTTCGAGGACCAGGCTGGCCTCTTTGCCGCTCGCTCGCGCCAGGTCGCGTACCACGCGCTCGAGACGAACGAACATGGTGGACACAGGGATCAACCGCGCCGACAGCACATCTTCATTGATCGCCCGCGCCACCTGGGCAAGCTGGACAGTGTCCTGGCGGAGGCGGGTGGCGATCTCGTCGACGCGCGGCCGGGTGAGGCTGTCTGAAGAGGGGCGGCGCTTCTGACGCGGCGCGCCGTCGAGGTTCCGCCCAAGCTCGGCCAGCTCGCGCAGGCGCTGCTCGATGCGTACGGCAACGACCGTGAGCTCGCCGGCCTGGGCGAGCAGCTGGTCCAGCTTGGCAACCGACACTCGCACGCTGCGCTCCGTCGGTGGTGGTACCTGTCCGTTGACAACACTGGTATCCGCTGCCAGCGCCGGCGCTGACTGCTGAACCATCGCCGCGGGTGGGTGACGTGGGTCAACCCGCGGCGACGGCTGACCGGGCCTGAGCGTGCTCAGCAGCCGGTCGAGCTCGGACACAGCGTCGTTGGCGTCGGCGGCAGGTTCGGGTGAGGCGAACGCGTCGACGGCGCGGTAGACGACCTCGAACCAGCGCGCGTCGAGAGCCATCGTGCTGTGGAGCGCGGCGTCAAGCGCGGACTCCAGCGCGTGGGCCAGCCGCTCGATGGGCTGCAGCGCCACGGCACGCGCGCCACCCTTGAGGCTGTGCGCCTCACGCATGAGCGCCCGCAGGTGCTCGCCACGGCCCGCCGCGCCGCCCTTCTCGCGCTCGAGCCTGAGCAGCAGCCGGTTGATCGCGCGCAGGCGCTGCTCGAGCTCCAGGCGAAAGGTGGCTGCGAGCTCGCGCCAGCGCGGGTCAGCCTCGGTGTCCAGCGTTTCGCCCACTACAGCGTGTACTGTGCCACGAGGCGCTTCAGGCGCTCGGCAAGACCGGTGAGCCGTTCGGCAGCCTGACGCGTGTCGGCCGTGGCGGCCAGGTTCTGGCGACCGGCCTGGTTGATGTTGGCCATGGCCGCGGCGACCTGCTCCATGCCGACGGCGTGCTGCCGCACCGAGGCGGCGATCTGATGGGCCGATTGCTCCGCCTGCTGAACGACTTCGGCCAGCTCGCCGATGGTGTGGCCGACCCGATCCATCAGCTCGGCGCCGCGATCGACGCCTTTGGTCCCCTGCTCGGTGGCCATGACAGCGGCGCTGGTAGCCCGCTGGATGTCGGACAGAATGGTCCGCACCTGGGCCGTGGCCGTCTTGGACTGCTCGGCCAGGCTGCGGATTTCCTGGGCGACCACAGTGAAGCCCTTGCCGTGCTCGCCGGCGCGGCTGGCCTCGATGGCAGCATTCAGCGCCAGCAGATTGGACTGGTCGGCCAGGTCGTTGACGGTGCTGATGATCTCGCCGATCTGCTGGCTCTGATCGGACAGCGAGAGCATGTTGTCGGCAATCGAGGAGACCCCGTGGCGGATGTCGCTCATACCCTCGATCGCTCCGCGGACTGCGTCGACGCCGTCGCTGGCCACCTGGCTGGCGTGCTGTGCGGTCTCAGCAACGGCGCCGGCCATACGCGCGGACTGCTCGGCCGAGGCGCGCACCTCACTGACGGTAGCGGTGGTCTGGGTAATCGCCGCGGCCTGCTCGGTGGCGGCGGCGGATTGCTGAGACGTGGCGGCGAAGGTCTCGCTACTCGCGGCGGCGAGCTCCTGCGAGCCGTGCTGCAGCTCGCCGACGACTTCTCGCAGATTGGTAATCATCTGCCGCACCGCTTCCGCCATCTGGCCAAGCTCGTCTCGCGAGCGCACGTCGACGCGCTGGTTCAGGGCGCCGAGCGCGAGCCCGCTCGCGGCGGTCGCGACCTGCCTGGCGGCGCCGGCGATCGTGCGCGAAAGCAGCAAACCCACCGCACTGCTGACGACCACCGCTGCGACGACGATGAGCAGCACCGAAACCAGGCTGCGTGAGTACGTGGCGGCCAGCGTCGCGTTTGTCGCGCCTGCATCGCGCAAGTTGATGTCGGCGAGCGCCGCCAGGCTATCGTCCATCTCCGCGTACAGCGGAGCGGCCTGTTCGGAGTAGAGGCGCGCGGCGCCCACCGCGTCGCCACTGGCGCTGCTCGCCAGGATCGCTCTGAACGTGTCCTGATAGCGGCGCCAGTCGGTAACAAACGTGGCCAGGTTGCGCTGCTCGTCGGGGTCGAGATGGGTCTGCTGGTACGAGGCCAACCTCCGCTCGATCTCAGCTGCGCTGCGCTCCGTCGCGGCCGAGTAGGTGGCCCGATTCTGTGGCGAGGCGTCGACGATCGACTGGAGGACCTGGCTGTTGATATGGCCCAGCTCGCCCCGTACCTGGTCGGCGTCGCGAATGGGCTGAACGTGCTCCTCGAGCACGAAGCTGCCCACGGCGTCTACCTCGCGCAGCGCGTACAGGGCAACCGCGCCGAGCAGTACGGTCAGCAGAAGCACGACACCGTATCCAATAAACAGCTTTGCGCGTATGCCGAGCCCCGTCGGAGCTCCCACGTCCGCTGCCCGAGGCGGACTGAGCGACTGGTGCGGCAGCGGCGAAGTTGCCGTGGCGCTCATACCGATGCTCTCCTTCGACTGGATGCTGTTCGGCACACATCGGTGTGCCCTGGCGGGACGGTTCTAGTTCAGACCAGTTGCTCGTTTACCTCGAGTTGCTGCTCCGCGAGCAGACGCTCCAGGTCAAGCAGGACGATCCGTGCGTCGACAATGCCGCGCACAAAGAGCCGGTCCGACAGGGGTCGTTCGAGCCGGTCGAGCGAGAGATGACGAATCTCGGTCACCTGGTCCACCAGCAGCCCCACGCGTGTGCCGTGCGTTTCCACCAGCACCACGCGCGCGCTGTCGGCGGGCGCCGAAGCGCTGGCGCCGAGCCCGAGGGCAGCCCCCAGGTCGATGACGGTGACCACGTCGCCGCGCACGTTGAGCACTCCAGCGACGTGTGGTGGCGTCGACGGCACGCTGGTGACTCCGCGCGCCGCGAGAACCCCGACAGACGACCCGAGCTCGAGTGCGTACAACTCCTGGCGCACGCGGCACACCACCACCCCCAGCTCCGCCCGGGTGGAGCTGGCTGGCGGTGCGCCGGCAAGCAGACGTGCCCGCTGCCGCAGCCGTTGCTCGGCGGGGCTGTCGAATGACTGGTCAGCGTGTGTCACCGCTCACCCGTTCGGGTCACGCTGGCAAGCTCCGCCTCAACTGCCTGACGCAGCTCGGCAGCCCAGATCCCGCCACCGCCCGCCACAGCCTGGTCATCGGCCATCGCGGCGAGCAATTGTCGCGCATGTGCCAGCGCAGTGCGCGCACGTGACCGCTGGCCGAGCAGACTGTACGCCCGACCCAGGCTGAACTGCGCCAGGGCGTCGTGCGGCGAGAGGAACGTGGCCCTGCGCAGGTTGTCGATGGCCTGATCGAGCGCGCCGTTCTCCAGGTCGAGCATGCCCTGCCGGGTATAGCCGTCGCCCTCGAGCGGGCGGTCGGGAACGGGCTGCTCGGCCACGGTCCGCGCCAATTGCGCATGCAGCGGCCGTGGCCTCCTCGGCCGTCGGTCATGCGAGCCCAGCCCGGATCGGGGTGCGGTCGTGAGTCCGGCTCCCGGCAGGCGTTGCCACAGCACGGCTCCAGGCGCGTTCACCGCGGCCAGGAGCTCCGGAGCGTCCGGAATCGGGTCTGAAGGACCAAGAACGAGCCAGCCGCCCGGCACCAGCGCCTCAGCGAAGCGCCGGTAGAGTCGTCGTATCGCCTCGGGAGTGAAGTAGATCGTCACGTTGCGACACACGAGCAGATCGAGTGTCGGTCCCTGCGGGCCTGGCGACGGGAACGGGTCCGCGATCAGGTTCAACGGCTCGAACCGCACCATGCGTGCCACGTCGTCCTGCAGCCGCCAGCGCTTGCCGTCCTGGTGGAAGTAGCGCTGGCGCACGTAGTTCGGCGTGTCGCGGAACGACCATTCGCCGTAGCTAGCCCGTCGGGCCGCCTCGAGCGCCGGCAAACTGAGATCCGTGCCCAGAATGTCGACGTCCCAGGCGT
>CBJLVJ010000042.1:0-10076 GCA_966426465.1 uncultured bacterium
GCGGCGTTCACCTGGACCTGGACCAGGCCATCTATCTCGCCCGCTGTCTCGGCGCTATCCTGGACTAGCGGCCTCGCACAGCAAATAGTTGCTCCGCTCCATGCGCCGCTCGTTCATGCGCCCGCCAGGTCCACGCGCGCGGACTGGCGGAGGTCACGCGATGACGAGCCGACGACGATCTCGCGGGGACCTGGCTCGACGTGCCAGGCTTTGCGCTGGGTGTCCCAGTGAGCGAAGGCGCGCGCCGGCAGATCGAAGCTCACCGTGCGCGTCTGTCCAGGTTCGAGCTCCAGCTTGGCGAAGTCGCGCAGCTCCTTGTCGGGTCGGTCGGTGGCCGAGTCTGGACGGCGCACGTAGACCTGCACCACCTCGCGTCCAGGTCGCGCGCCAACGTTGGCCACGTCCACGTGCACCCGGACATGCTGGTCATCCTGGGCCTGCACGCGCAGGTTGGCGTACTCGAAGCGCGTGTAGGACAGGCCGTGGCCGAAGCAGAAGCGCGGCTCGATACCGACCGTGTCGTAGTGTCGGTAGCCCACCAGCAGGCCTTCCTGGTAGCGCACCACGCCATCCTCACCCGGGTAGTAGGGGTACGCGGGGCTGTCCTCCAACCGACGTGGAAAGGTGGTCGGCAAACGCCCGGAGGGGTCCTCGTCACCGAATAGCACGTCGGCGATGGCGTTGCCGCCTTCCATACCCGGGAACCACACCTGAAGGATGGCCGCGACCTCGTCGGCCCAGGGCATGCTCACCGGCGCACCGGCGTTGACGATCACCACCGTACGCGGATTGGCGGCTGCCACGGCCCGAATCAGGTCGTCCTGCTGGCCGGGCAGGTCCATGTGCGGCCGATCCGCGCCCTCGCTCTCCCAGGCGCCATCGTAGCCAACCAGCACCAGCGCCACGTCCGCCTGGGCGGCTGCCTTCGCCGCACGCTGTTGGGCATCGGCCGGCGGCACCGCTCGCGCGCCAATCCGCAGCCCGGCCATCTCCAGCCCGGAGTGGATGGAAAACTCGGCCACCAGACGGTGCCTGGAGCCGGCCTCCAGCTCGAGCTGCGCGGTGGCTTCGGTGGACCCCTGGCGGTAGTACACGTCCGGAATGGTGCTCGTCGCCAGCAAGCGATCGTCCAGGAACAGGCGCGCCTGTCCGGCGCTTGCCACGCCGAGCTCCCACAGCCCGGAGCGGTCCGGCACGAACTCACCGGAGGCCCGGGCGGAGAAATGTCCGGCCGCCACGCCGGGCGCCGGCGACCCGCCCCAGCGGGCGATGCTGCGCGACAGGGTCTCACGCACCACCGGTGAGCCGCTCAGCTCGGGCGAGCCGAACACCTCGACCTGGAGGCCCGGTTCGCCACCCGGGCCGGTGCTCACCCAGCGGTAATCGAGCGGCGGTGTCGGCCCTGGCATCGCGCAGCCTGGCTCGTACGTGACCCGGACCTCACCCCCGGCGCGTCGCTGGATGGCTTCGCGCGGGCTCGAAATGTACGCTGGCGTCACTTCGGCGGAACCTCCACCTTGCACCGCCAGCCGGTCGGCCTGCGGACCGATTACCGCCACGCTTCGCATCGAATGCGCATCGAGCGGCAGGACGTCCGAATTGCGAAGCAGCACGATCGCTTCGGCCGCCGCGGCGCGGGCCACGGCTGGCGCGGCTTCAACCGACGGCGCCGTGGTCCCGCCGGCGGCGCGTTCGATCAGCCGCACCACGCGCCCGGCCGCCTCTGCCACGGCGGCCTCGCTGACCTCGCCCTGGCCGACCGCCTCCACCAGCAACGGCCCGAGATACTTCGCCGGTCCCGGCATCTCCAGGTCCAGCCCAGCCTCCACCGACGTGGCGCTGTGGGTGGCGAACCAGTCCGACATGAGCACGCCGTCGAAGCCCCACTCCTCCTTCAACAGACGCAGCAGCAGCGCGGGATTCTCACAGCAATACGTGCCCCAGAACCGGTTGTACGCGCCCATCACACTCCATACGCCGGCGCGCCGCACCGCCGCTTCGAATGGCGGCAGGTAGATCTCGCGCAGGGCACGCTCGTCGACTTCGACGCTGATGGTGTGGCGTTCGTGCTCCTGGTCGTTGCACACGAAGTGCTTGACGCACGCGCCCACGCCGCGCTCCTGCACGCCCTCGATGTATGCGGCCGCCATTTCCGCTGAGAGGTACGGATCTTCCGAAAAACACTCGAAATGCCGACCGTTCAGCGGATGTCGGTGGATGTTCACCGTTGGCCCGAGCAGCACTCCGGCACCTTTGGCGCGCGTTTCATCCGCCAGCACGCGGCCAACCCGACGCACCAGGTCACGATTCCAGGTCGCCGCCAACGCCGAACCACACGGCAAGCTGGCGGAGCTGCCCACGGACCAGCGGTGGCCACGCGCCCCCGCCGGACCATCGGTCACACGGAGCGGCCCGATACCCAGACGTTCGACGGAGGCGGTATGCCAGAAGTCGACGCCCGCGGTCAAAGCGGCCTGTTCGGCCAGTGTCAGGTCCTGTGCGGTCGGCTGCGCCTCAATTACGGCGGAGGGTTGGCTGCGTGATGGCTCGGTCACCAATCAAGTCCTCGAGGGTAGTCGGTTCAGTACGACCGTTGTCCGGCGCGGTCTGGAGCGACGTTCGTCCTTTGAGCTTGGGAACGTCCGACATCAGGCGGACCGTGTACGGATGCTGGGGGGCCCACAGCACCTGTTCGGCCGGACCTTGCTCCACCATCTCGCCGCGATACATGACCAGGATGCGATCGCTGATGTAGGTCGCCTGACCAATGTCGTGGGTGATGAAGATAATGCCCATGCCGTGCCGCTTGCGCAGATCGAGCAGCAAGTTCAGGATGGTCGCCCGCAAGGACGCGTCCAGCATGCTGGTCGGCTCGTCGGCGATCAATAACTCCGGCCGCACGAGCAGCGCACGCGCGATCATGATGCGCTGGCGCTGCCCGCCTGAGAACTCGTGCGGCCACTTGCCGAGCACCTCGGACGGTTTGAGCCCGACTGCCTCGAGCGCGTCGTTGATACGGGCGCGCCGGTCTGCAGCCGTCATCGGGTCGTCGACGATGTGGAGCGCCTGCTCCAGCAGCGTGCCGACCCGGAAAAACTGGTTGAACGAAGCGAAGGGATCCTGAAAGACGGCCTGCACTCGCCGCCAGTAGGCCTTGTGCGACAGGCGGCTGACGTCTTGCTGGTCGAGCAGGATCTGGCCGCCAGTTGGCTCCAGCAAGCGTAGCAACAGCCTGGCCAGGGTCGTCTTGCCGCTGCCGCTCTCACCTACCACCGCCAGGATCTCGCCCGGCTGGAGGGCAAACGACGCGGGACGAACCGCGTCCACGGCGTGCTCGCCGTGGCCGAACGTTTTGCGCAGGTCGCGCGCCTCCAGGAGTGGTGCGGAAGGCTGGTGTGTCATGCGTTTGCCGCTCCCACCAGTTGTGGTTCCCGCACACCAGCGACCCACCAGCACAGCGCGAAACCGGCTTTCCGCTCGGCCACTGGTGGGTCCTCACGCGTGCAGATGTCCATCACCAGCGGACAGCGCGGGTGGAAGCGACACGCCCTGGGCGGGAAGCGGAGGTCCGGTGGCGCCCCGCCAATGCCCTCTATGCGCGAGGCGCGCACGCCCGGGTCCGGTACGAGCGCAGAGCCGATCAGCGCGCGGGTGTACGGATGCTGCGGATCGCCGACGATCTCCTCGGTCGGCGCCGTTTCGACGATCTTGCCGGCGTACATGACCGCAATGCGATTGGCCACGTTGCTCAGCATCGGCAGGTCATGCGTGATGAGCACAATGCCTCCAACCAGTTTGCGCGCCAGCAGATCGACCAGCATGCTGGCCAGCGCGCCCTGCGATGACACATCCAGCGCTGAGGTCGGCTCGTCGGCGATCAGCACCCTCGGGTTGAGCAACGTCGAAATCGCGGCGACCACCCGCTGCTTCATGCCGCCGCTGAGCTGGTGTGGATAGCTGTCCAGAGCGCGTGTTGGTAGTGACAGTTGCTCCAATCGGTCGGCGGCGCGCGCAACCGCCGCCTCGCGCCTGATCTTCGGCTCATGGGCGCGGATCACGTCCACGGCAAAATCCCGAATACGACCGGTCGGATTCAGCGAGTTCATCGCGCCCTGGGGCAACAGCGAAACCAGCTTCCCGCGCCAGTCGTCCGGCACACGCATGCCGCGCCCAAGCGGGATGTCGCGGCCATCGAAGACCATCACACCGTCCTGCACCACCAGGGGCGGACGGGCATTGAGCGCCAGCACGGCTGCCAGGGTGGACTTGCCACAGCCGGATTCGCCCACGATGCCCAGCATCTCCCCCTCACGCAGGATCAGCGACACATCGTCCACGGCGCGCACTTCGACGTCGGACTCGGCGGTCCGGTACGCGGCGCGGACACCTTCGACTCGCACTAGCTCGGCCATACCGCCTCCTTCACCCACGCCGCAGGCGGGGATTGAACACCTCGTCGAGGCTCGTCTGGAGCAGCAGCAGGCCGAACGCGATCGCGGTCAGCAGGAGCGTGGGCGGCACAAAGGCCCACCACGCGCCGGTGCGTACCGACTCCCACAGCAGCGCCCAGTGGAGCATGATGCCGAGCGAGACGCCCTCGCTCGCGCCGAGCCCCAGCAGACTCAGCGCCGCTTCCTGCAAGATCCCGCTCGCGAGCTGGAGGACGAAGGCCAGCACCAGATACGACAGCATGTACGGGATCACTTCGCGCACGATCAGCAGCGCGGTGTTTGCTCCCGAAATGCGGGCAACATCCACGTGCGGTCGCGTGCGCAGGCTGCTGGTCTGGGCACGCACCGCGCGCGCCGTCCAGGGCCAGCTGGTCACGCCGATGATCAGGCCCATGGTGAAGATGGAGCGCGTGCTGATGGCAATCGACAGCAGGATCAGCACGACGATCGAGGGGATGGTGATGACGACGTTGGTCACCCCCATCAACAACTCTTCCAGCACGCCGCCGCGGAAGCCAGCCGTGGTGCCGATCACGACGCCGATGCCGACGGCCACGAAACCGGCGATCAAGCCAACAATCAGCGAGCTGCGCGTGCCATACATCAGCTGGGTAAATACATCACGACCGAAGTTGTCGGTGCCCAGCCAGTTGGCGGCTGACGGCTCGTCGTACAGACCACCGACGATGGCCAACGGGTCGTGCGAGCCGAAGGCGAACGGTCCCAGCACCGCGAAAGCGCCGATCAGCACCAGCAGGACCACGCTGACGCCGAACCGGCCGGTGGGCAGCAAACGACGCAGGCGACCCGCCCGCCGCTGACCCGGAGTGCCGGCCCCCAGCTCGACCGCTTCGCGTTCTTGGGTGACGAGGACACTCATGGCGCACCTCCTTGGCTAACCGGACTGCGCCGCGCGGATGCGCGGATCGATCAGCCCATAGGTGACGTCGACCAGGAAATTCGCAAGCAGCACGCCGACGGTGATCAACAGCGTGATGCCCTGGATGATCGGATAGTCGTTCTGCCGAATGGCGGTAAACAACAGGCCGCCGATGCCTGGATACGAAAAGACCACCTCGGTGATCAGCGCACCCCCAACGAGCGAGCCAATTGCCAGCGCCAGGCCGGTCACCTGCGGCAGCATGGCGTTGCGGAAGATGTAGCCGACGATACGGTTGTCGCCAATGCCCAGCCCGCGAGCGTAATTCACGTAATCGGTGCCGAGCTCATAAATGGCCATGGAGCGCATACCGACCGCCTGCCCGCCGACGAAGATCACCACCAGCGACAGGAATGGCAACAGGTAATGCCCCAGGACATCGCCAATGAAACCGATGCTCATTGCTGGAGTGCGCCCGTAGGAGTATCCGCCACCTGGCGGGAAGATCGGTAGCGCGACGGCGAGCACGTACACCAGCAAGATCGCCAGGCAGTAGTACGGCGTGCTGGAGAAGGCCAGCGAGCCGAGAAAGGCGCCTCGGTCCACCCAGCCACCGCGATAGGCGGCGATCGCGCCGAGCGTGTTGCCAATGATCCAGCCGACGAGCACCGCCGGTAGCTGCAACGCAAGCGTCCACGGCAGTGCCTGGCCGATCAGGTCGCGCACGTTGGCCGGGTACAGCGTGAACGACTGGCCGAGGTCACCGCGGGCCAGCCCGCTCACATACAGCCAGAACTGGACCCACACCGGCTGGTCGAGTCCAAACTTGGCGACATACGTGGCGTAGACCTGTTTGGCCGCCTGGCCTTCCAGCCCGCCACTGGCCAGCCGCGCCATGATGGTATCTACCGGATTGCCCGGAATCAGGCGCGGCAGAAAGAAGTTCAGGATCAGCGCCACCCAGAACGCGCCGAAAAACCACAAGAACTTGTTGATCAAGTAGCGCTGGAAGCGCGTCAGCCCCCGTTGGCGGGGGCGCGACGCGACGGCCACCTCAGCTGCCATGCCTCAGTCCTCCTTGTTGCCGTTGGCTCAGGCGGACTTGGGCTGAATCTGGGAGAACAGTTTGATGCCGGCGCCGGACTGGGTTGGCGGGGCGGTGGGGTTGTCGGAGGTGGGGAAGCCCGTCCAGACGGACTGGTTGAACTCGTAGAACTCCAGCGGGCGATACATCAGCGGAATGGCCGGCACGTCCGTCGCGAAGATCTTGTCGAGCTCCCCGTACAGGCGCTTCTGGTCGGCCTCGTTGGAAGCTGACGCGGCCTGGTCGAGCAGACCGGGCACCGCCTGGTTGGAGTAGCGATTGAAGTTCCAGAAGGCGCGCTGGCCGGCCGGTGGCACGCCGCGGTTGTCCAGGATGTCGCGGAACCGCAGCCACGGACTGGCCGGGCTGACGCCGGACACACCCCACATGGCCATGTCGAAGTCGCCGTTGCCGACGCGCGTGTTGACGATGGGCGCTTCTGGGAACTCGGTGCTGATGTCCATGCCAACGGCCTTGCCACCCTGTGTGACCAGCTCGAGCGCGGTCATCCAGTCGGTCCAGCCGTACGGGCACATGACCTTCCACGGGCCGAGACGGGTCCCATCGGGCAGCATGTAGATCCCGTCGGCGCCCTTCTTTGCGCCCAGCTCGCTCTCCAGGATCTGGGTTGCCTTCTGCGGATCGTACGACCAGCCATTTGCCGAGATCGCGGCGTCATCGATGAACTTTTGCTCGATCCCGCCCGGCACCATGAGACTGGCCTTGGCCGGCACCGAATAGCGCGACATGGCGGTCGTGGCGATCTGCTGATAGTTGATCGCGTAGGCCAGCGCGCGTCGCACCTTTGGATCGTCCAGGCCTTTCTTCTGCACGTTGATGTGCATGATGGGGATTGACCCGGGCAGGTGATATGGCTCTTGCTTGAACCACGTGCCAACCGGCAGCTTGGCGCGATCCCACATCTGCCAGATCTGGGGCGTGAACTGCTGGGACAGGTCGAGCTCACCCCGCTGGAAGGCCAGGTTGCCGTCGTCGTTGCTCTTGAAGATGGGGTGCACCAGGTACTGCGGCGTGGGCATGCCAATCACGCTCTTGCCCCAGTAGTTGTCGTGGCGTACCAGGATCACGCGCTCGGGCGACGCGGTCTGGACCTTGTACGGACCCGAGCCGACCGGCTCCATGTCCGTGGTGGCGGTTGGTGAGCCGGCTTTCTCGCGGTCCTGCCAGATGTGCTTGGGCACCACGTACACGGTGGCCAGGTATTGCTTGACCATACCCGCGTTGAGCTTGTCGGGGTTCAGGCTGAGCTGGACGGTGTGGTCGTCCTTGGCTGTGACGCCGCTCACGTAGTCCCACATCGTGCTGAAGAACAGGTCCTTGTACTGTTTACCCAGCTCGTACGTGTAGACCACGTCCTCGGCTTTGACCGGCTGGCCATCCTGGAATTGCGCTTCGGACTGCAGCGTCACCACGGCCGTCTTGGGGTCCGGCCAGCTCAGGTCCTTACCAAGCAGCGGGTCGAGGCCGCCGGACTGCAGGTTGAAGCCGAACAACGACTCGTAGATGTGCATCTGGGGCGTGTTCGGCAAGCCCTGATCGGGCCAGGATGGCGTCGTGCCGTACGGGTTGAACGTGGTGGGAGGCCCCCACTGGAACCCGCCGATATACAGCGTCTGGTTGCGGGGCAGGTCGGCGACCGCGGCGGCGCCCGGTTGGGCAGGCGCGGCTTGCTGCGGGGCACCGCCACCTGCGGGCGTAGCGCCGGGCGCTGCCGGCGGCGCGCCGGCGGGCGCCGGTTGGGAGCTGGACGACTGGCACGCAGCCAGGAGGCTGCTGCCGAGCACCACCCCGCCGGCGGCGGCCAGGCCACGCAGGAATTGGCGACGACTCGTCGAGCCATGGGATTGAGACGAAAGCATGCGTTCGACTCTCCTCTCGAGCTACGGCAGCAGACAGCATGGGCCTGCCTGCCTGTAGGACATGCGTGGCGGGAAACAGCGCTGGGTTGCGCGCGCCAGACCATCTCCCAGCCCGGAGGCCTGGCCCCGAGCCGCCGCCGCAGGTTCTGGCTGCACAATGCCACGCAACCAACCGCAATCTCCCGACTGCTCGGTAGGTCGGTACGGGCAGCCCCGGTGGCCGCCGCACGGCTCCTACCCGATGGCGAGGGCACATGTGCAGCAAGACTCGGGCCAGCCGCGCACGCCCTGCTTGCTCTGACACCCTCGCTTGGCGCAGAGGGCATACTCTTGGCAAATGCGGTGGAGGCGGACCGCCAGCCTCGCAGGGCTCCAGCTCGCGCTGCTCGGACTGCTGGCGCTGGTGCTCGCGCCCAACCAGCTAGCGGCCCAGCGCCTCGATCCGGCCGCGGTGGTGGATGCCTACCAGGCTGCGCGCGCCCGCGGCGACGTGGACGCGCTGGCCGCGCTGTTTTCCGATGACGCCGTCGTGACCGATCCGTTCGGCAGCGCGCACAGCGGCAAGGCGGAGGTCCGCCAGTGGCTGGCCACGGTGGCGGCGAGACCGCGCACCGTCGGCGTTGAGCGCGCCTCGGTCAGCGCTGACGGTGCGTCCTGGTTCGAGCAAGTCGGTACGGGCACCGGCAGCCCAGGTTTCGCCGTCACCGCGGAGGCCGTCCTCGATGGAGGTCGGATCGCGTCGCTGGTCTATCGTCGCGCTGAGCCGACGCAGGAGCCAGCCCAGCCGGCGGACAGCAGAACGCCCTTGCCCGCGCCACTCGGCCTGGCCGGCGTGCTGCTGGTGCTCGCCCTCGCCCTGGCCGCCTCGCGCGCGTTACACCCGCTCGAGGTCTCCTCACGCGAAGGCATGCTCCTCGCCGACCTTCAAAAGTGGGCCGAGCAACGCCGCCGAAGCTGAGCTTCACCAGGAGCCGCGCCTGACAGCCGAGCAGTCGCAACGGCCGCCTCAGTTGGGACCGACCGGTGGTGATCCTGGTCGACTGCCGGACCGAGTCCAGGGGTGAGACCTTCGCCATCGCCTTACACGAGCGCGGGACCGCGATGCTCGTCGGTGCGACCACCGCCGGCAACGTCGGTTGAAGCCGGGTCCACCGACCGCACGCCGTGTGCCGTTGGCGAATTTCCCGCACTCTGAGCCGCGACCGCGTACAGTGAGAGGTGCGTCCCGAAGGGGAGTAACCGCCGCCGAACAGGCGGAGGTGCGGTCAACACACTCGGCTTTGTGCCGTGGCCGCATCGACGGGCAGCCGCCCGTTCGGCCAGACCTTCGGCCCACCTCCACACGCGCGGAGCGCGCGGTGGGGCTGGGCCGTGGCTTGGTCGGCATCTCCCGACGCGATCCACTGGCCTCAGCGGCGCAAACCTGCGCTTCGCGGGAGTCAATGCGATGCACTGCCCAATCGATCAGAGCGTCTTCTGAGGCGCCAGCGCGATGCGAACGTACCTCCCCATCGTGCTGGCCCTGCTGGTCGCCGTGCCTGCCTTCCTGCTGCGATTCGGCGGGCTGGTGCTGCCCGTCGAGCTCGCCACGCTCGCCTTCGGCCTGGGCGTGGTGGGCGCGGCCTTCGCCATGCTCTGGGCGGCTGAGGCCGCTGAGCGCGACGTCCCACGCGCCCTGGCCCTCACGGCCGTGGCGTTGCTGGCGGTGTTCCCTGAGTACGCGGTCGACATCATCTTTGCCTTCAAGGCAGGCCAGGACCCGACGTTCGCCCCCTATGCCG
>CBJLVJ010000043.1:0-10017 GCA_966426465.1 uncultured bacterium
TAGGTCACCGCGTCGACCAGCCCGGTAACGAACGTCAGCGCGACCACAATGATCGGCAAGTGGCGACCCACAGAGCGCGAGCCGTGCACCCGACGGGGGCGGGGTAGGGAGGCCTCCACGGGCGCTGGCGGTTGCTGCGCGACGACCTTAGCTGGCAGTTGTTGTCCAGGCGGCGCCAGCCAGGCCGGTAGCGACCAGCGCGAACAGCGCCAACCCGAGCAGCGCGGTCCGCACGCCGCGGTTGCCGGCCACTTGCCCAACGTACAACGCCACGCCCAGCCGAGACCGGGCCCACCCACAACAACACACCGGCAGCATTCATGCGGCGCGCCCGGCCGGGCCGGAGTCCACGCCGCGGGCGAGTGCCGTTGGCCCATGGCGGGCCAGCCACTCCTCCTCCCGGAGCCTGCCTGCAAGGCGCCGTCCAAAGAGCAAGCCATCGAGGGCTCGCTGATCATCGGTCAGGGCGTGCGCGCTGCAGCGCCTCAGGCGCTTGCCCATCAGTCCGAACTCGCACGCGCAATGGCGACTGAGCACACGGGTGAGATCGAGGTATTCGCCCGGAGTGCCATTCCAGGAAGCGGTCATCGTGGTCCTCGTCAGTGGTCGTTTCCTTCAGTCTGCGCGCTCGGGCTTCATGCTCCATCGGACCTGCGACGCAACGCCCGACACCCCTTTGGTCGAAAGCCGTTCACCCGACAGCCGGATGGACCCGTCGGTCGTGCGACCTACCGTCGGGCGGACCAAAAGGCTGAGCGTGCGCAGACGTCTCCAGCGCATTGGCGCGGCTGCGCCAGCGCAGGAACGCGAGCCGTCCCATTTCGCGTGGCGTGAATGTCACGAGCCAGAACGACGCCTCACGCGCTGTGACACCGGGATAGGCGCTCGGTGCGTCGCTGAATGTTGGATACATGCGTGGGCTCCGCAGCAACAGCGTGGGCCAGCCGAAGCCAGCCCGCGCCAGTGGAATACGCCCCCCGGCAGGTGAGGAGGGCGGCAATGAGGTGCATAGCGTGCTGCACATCGTGCACCTGGGAGGCTCCTGGCTGGTTGGCCGTGGAGTCGGCATCGGTGGAACGCCCCGCGTCCAGACGAGGACACTCCCCAGGCTGGTGGCCCTGTCGGCGGGCAGAAGAAGGTCGAATCATCAACTCGAGAACGCTCCTGTGTGTGGACTGGCGCTGCGGGGCGGCAACCCTGTTGCGCTGGGCGGCGAGAGTGGTGCGCGCATGCGCGCCTGCTTCCTTCCACGATGGCTGGGCGCTCACGGAGTTGTATGCTGCAGGCGACCGATGCGTGCTCAGACTTTCGGCTGATGGCGCCAAAGGACCAACGGCTGACGCAGCTGTCGCCAGGTCCTTCGACCGAAAATCCGGTCAGTCTAAAGACGGATTGTGTGCTCAGCCGGCTGCTGGATGACCCCGCCGTTGGCCCCTCGCCACACTGATGACCATGGGAAGCCTCCGAACACGCCAGGCAAACCTGGCCGACTCGGGCTGGCAAGCGGAGGTTCTTCACGATCTGCGCGGGCCGCTTTCAGTCGTTCGGTTGCAGGCGCAGCTGCTGCTGCGTGTCGCAACTGCGAACGCGGCATCCTCCGACAGGTCACATGATCTGGCGTTGCGCGTCGACCGCATCGAGCGCGCCGTCGCCCAGATGGCCGGCATGCTGAACGAGCTGCAAGACATCGGCTGGAGCGACGGGCCACTACCCACCCTGCGCCGCGAGCGTGCGGACGTGGTCGAGCTAGCACGCCGCATCGCTGAGGACCGTGCTGACGAGGCCCCCGAGCACTCCATCAGCGTGCAGGCGGCTCAGGCGTCGCTCTATGGCTACTGGGATGTCGGGCGCCTGGAGCGCGCGATCGCCAATCTGGTGGGTAATGCCGTCAAGTACAGTCCAGCTGGTGGTGAGGTCATCCTCCAGATCTTGCGCGAACGGACGACTGCTGGCGACCATGCGGCCATCGCGGTCCGCGACACCGGGATCGGGATCCCGGACGCGGACCTCCCGCACATCTTCAGGCGCTTCTACCGCGCCGGTAATGTGGCGGGCCGCTTCGATGGAGCTGGTCTTGGCCTGGCAAGTGCACGGTCCATCGTTGAACAGCACGGGGGAACAGTGGCGGTTCACAGCCGCGAGGGTCATGGGACCACAGTCATCATGCGGCTGCCACTGGAGCTCCTTCAGTGTGTGGAGCGTTGAGCCATGGAAGAAAACACGCGTCATCTGGACCGGGTCGCGGCGGACGTCGAGTGCCTCATGTGCGGTCGATTGATCGGCGAGCTGTTCGGGTTGCTCTGGCGTGTCCCACTGGGTCGTCCCACCGCACGATCCATTGCGAACCTGACCACCTTCCGCGCGGCGACACCCGGCGTGCCGTGGCGTCGAGTAACGGCCTCTGAGCGGTTCCGTTGTCCGTGGTGCGGCGGCTTCGGAATGGTCGGCGAAGTGTCGATCAGCGTGCTGGTCGAGAGGCTGCCCGACACCAGCTGCCCCGTCCATGGCGAGCAAACGTCACGCGCCGGTCGGCCGCCCCGGGGCTGCCGTTGTCCGGCCTTGCGTGCTGCCGCTTGAACATGCGGCGCGCCATCGGCGTGCTCGTCGCTGCGGTTTCACGGTTGGCGGTTATCGAGCGCGTGGGTGACGGTCGCGGCCGAAGTTGCTGACCAGCAGGGCGACGACCGTCACCAGGTACATCTGGCCGAACAGGCCCTCGGTCACGGCCAGCATGCGGCCCAGATCCGTGCGGGCCACCAGGTCACCGTATCCGAGTGTGGTGAGTGTGCTGAAGCTGAAGTACAGGTAATCGGCAGCCCTCGCAACCTCGATGGACGCGAAGAAGGGGCCGAGCCCCACCGCCGTGGTGAGCCGGAACAGGAACGAAAAGAACAGCCCGACCAACAGGTAGATGCACAACGCCCCAGCCACCGTTGAGGCCTCGATCGCCGGGTGCGACACGAGCCGGCGGGCAATTGCGACAGCGGTTACCACCACCAGCAGGGCCGCGCCACCGGCATCGATCCCGTTGGTCGGCCCCGTCCGCCCGGTCAGCACAACAGAGCCGAGTGCGACCAGCATGCCACCGAAGACGAGGACGACGGCGATGGCCTGCAGCCTGGGCGCCACGACCGAAGTGCGCAATGCGTACAGCAGCGTTGCGCCGAACAGGATGGGCAGTGGGACTGGGAATGGCGCCACATCGGCCAGCGCGACGATGAGAATCGAGCCGACAATCAGCAACAGGACCAGCAGGTAGTTGTCCGTCGCCAGGGCGCATGCCCAGAGCCGCCGACGCATCGGGATATCGCAGCGGCTGCCGCGACCGGCCGGCGCACCGCCCCGCAGGGGGCGGTGGCCGGTCGCGTGGCTAGCGGCCGGTGGCTGGCGGACGGCCGCCACCACGCTGTCCAAGAGGTGTGGTGGTCGCTTGCGCCGACGTGCGGGTGACGCTGAAGCTCGAGCCGTCGCTGCCGATGGCCGATGGCACCGCCAGCGCCTGATTGGCAGCATTGAGCATGGTGATGGACCGCGCCCCGGCTTGGGCCAGGTCGACCGTCTGGCCGTTCTCGACAGCCGTGGCCGCGCTGAACGGCACCGTGCCGAAGTTGTCGAGCGGCTCGATGACGCTCCCGTTGCCACCGGCGGGCGCCTCCTCGATCCACTCGGCCGAGGACTCGCTCGACGCGTAGTGCACGGTCGTCTGGTAGCTCTGGCCCGAGGTGTTGTTCCTCATGCTGATCTGCCAGGTACCGCTGCCAGGGCTCGATTCAGTGATCGAGACGGTGACCGAATCGCCCGGCGCCACGGCCAGCGGGGCCTGCTGCGACGCTTGTGGCAGCAGCTCGATCCAGGACTCGAATTGGTGCTGACCGCCGGAGGTGACATCCTGCGTTCCGGCCTGGATCAGATCCTGGCTTGTGACGCCGCCAATGCCCACCCAGGTCGCGCCGACGCCGGCCGTGCTACTGGACGAGGGCTGGGGCACCGTCCAGGTGCCGGTGACGCCGGTGAATGTGCCTGAGGTCGCGGCGTAGCCCGACCAGTTGTGGGAGGTGGCGCCCGAGGCTGCCGCAGCTGCCGGTAGCGGTGTCGGCTGCGGGGTCGCCGAGGGCGCCGGTTGACCTGACGAGTTCGATGTGGTCGGCTGCTGATCGGCCTCGATGAGCCACGTGCCGTTCTGCTGCACGAGCGTGTAGACGTTGGTGTCGGTCGACTCGGTCGTGGTGCCGTCGCTGGAGGTGGTGACCCACGTCTCGGTCGTGGTGGCGGTGGCTGTCGTGCCATTGATGGTGATCGGGCCCCAGGCCAGGTTCGTCAGCTGGATGCCGGTGACGCCCTGTGCCAGCATCGCCTGGTTGATCTGGACCAGTTGGCGGTAGTAGGCTGCCGTCGCCGTGTCGCTCATCAGCGACGGATCGTTGTTCGCCAGGGCCTGGGCCTGCTCGGCGTTGGCGCCCTGGATCACCTGCTGGATGGCGGCCTGCGGATCGGTCTGCGACGCGCCGGTCAGGTTTGTCCAGAACTGGTGGCCGGGTGCGTTCGGCGGCACCACCGAGATGGCCAGTCCGGCCAGCACCATGACCACCAGGATGATGCCGGCAACCAGCCGACCGCGATGCGAACGGCGGCGGCGGACCGGTAGTTGCGGCGGTGGCTGCCAGTCCGTGGGCTCGGGCGCCAGCGGCGCCGGGTTGGCGCGGGGATCGTCTTGGATGATGCTCATGGCAATCGACCTCTCACGGGTAGTGGTTGCATCTACGTGGCGCGGCCATTGGGGCTCAGGGCCGCAGCGACGGGTGGGAGTGTGTCGCTGGGCCGCAAGCCGGTGATCTCCAGGATCTCCTGTTCGTCGAGCGTCTCATGCGCCAGCAGCGCACTGGCCAGCGCATCCAGCGCGTGGCGCTGCGTGCGCAGCAGCCGCACGGCCTCGATGTAGGTATCGTCCAGCACACGCCGGATCTCGGCATCGATCAGGCGTGCGGTGTCCTCACTGTACGGACGCCAGCCCGCCACCCCTGTCTCGCTCTCCGGGTCGCCGACCGGGCCATCGCTCGGCCGGGCGAGCGTGACGGGACCCAGCTTGTCGCTCATGCCCCAGCGGGTCACCATCTGGCGGGCGATGCTCGTGGCCTGCTGCATGTCGCTCTCGGCGCCGGTGGTGCGCGTGCCGTAGACCACCTCCTCGGCGGCCCGGCCGCCCATGGCGCCGATGATGCGCCCGCGCAGGTAGGCCTCGTCGTAGTTGTGCCGATCGTCGGCGGGCTGCTGGTAGGTCACGCCCAGCGCCTGGCCATGCGGCTGGATGGTCACCCGGCTGACGGGGTCGGCGCCGGGCAGGATCAGGCCCAGGATGGCGTGGCCGCCCTCGTGGTAGGCCACCCGCTCGCGTTCGGTCGGGCTCAGCACGATCGGTCGCGCCGGGCCGAGCACGATCTTCTCGAGGGCGTCGAGGAAATCCTTCTGGTGGACCGCGTCCTCGCCGCGGCGGGCGGCCAGCAGCGCCGCTTCATTGACCAGGTTCCTCAGGTCGGCGCCGACCAGACCAGGCGTGGAGGCGGCCACCTGGGCCAGGCTGGTATCGGCCGCCAGGGGCACGGCGCGCGTGTGAACCTTCAGGATCGCTTCGCGGCCAGTCTTGTCCGGCGGCTGGACCATGACGCGCCGATCGAAGCGGCCGGGCCGCAGCAGCGCCTGGTCCAGCACGTCCGGCCGGTTGGTCGCGGCCAGCACAATGACGGCGTCGCGCGCGCTGAAGCCGTCCATCTCGGTCAGGATCTGATTGAGGGTCTGCTCCTGCTCGGAGTTGGCGCCGAAGCCCGCCGGACCGCCGCGAGCGCGGCCGATGGCGTCGAGCTCGTCGATGAAAATGATGGCCGGGGCGGCCTCGCGGGCTTGCTTGAACAGGTCGCGCACGCGGCTGGCGCCGACGCCGACGATCATCTCGATGAACTCGCTGGCGCCCATGCTGAAGAACGGCACGTTGGCCTCGCCGGCCACAGCGCGGGCCAGCAGCGTCTTGCCCGTGCCCGGCGGTCCGACCAGCAGCACCCCCTTCGGCACGGTACCCCCGAGCCGCGTGTACTTGCGCGGGTCCTTGAGAAAATCCACGATCTCGACCAGCTCGTCCTTGGCCTCGTCGATGCCGGCCACATCAGAGAAGGTGATGCGCGGCTTGCCATCCTGTGCGTCGTAGCGCTGGGCGCGGCTACGGCCGATGCCGAACAGGCCGCTCGCACCCCCCAGCTGGCTCTGTGTGCGGTTGGACAGCCACAGGAAGCCGCCGATCAGCAGGATGGTGGGGCCGAAGCTGAGCAGGAGGTTCTCCCACCAGGGGATGGTCTGGTCCAGGGACGTGGCGTTGACGATGACGCTTTGCTGCTCCAGTTCAGCGAGCAGGTTGGGGTCGGAGAAGGTCGGCTGGACCGTGGCAAAGGCGGTGACCTGGACCGCCTGGGTGGCACCGGCCGGCGTGTAGCTGACCGGCTGCTTGAACTTGCCCTGAATCGTGTCGCCGCTGGCGGTGATCTCCGCCACATTGCCGGCCTGGACCTGCTGGTTGAAGAGCGTGTACGGGATGCTGAGGCGCTGCGTCGTGGGGCCCGGCACAAACAGCGAGACGATGGTGTAGTTCAGGGCGAACAGCGCCAGCGCGTACAGCAACCAGCGCCACCAGGGCCGAACGCGTGAGGGTCCGGACGCTGGGGGTGCCGGCGGAGCTGAGGAAATCCGTGGAGTGGTGGTGCCAGCCATATCACCAGTGTCCGGGGGACACCTGGCGGCATCATCACGCGTCCGGCTGAACCATGGCCCCGACATTGGGCCGATCACCAATCAGTCGAAGGGCTGAGCAGTGGTTGCCACGCGGAGCGCGGGCTCACGTGTCACTGCAGCTTCGGGTGGAGAGACCACCACCACTGGGAGGCCGGCGTCGCAGAGGGTCGCGTCGGCCGCGTTGCCCAGGTCCACACCAGCCACGCCTCTCCGCACGCCAGTGGCCATCACCACTAGCCCGGTGGGCCTGCCTATGGCGGCTTCGGCGCAAGCGAGCTCACGGATCAGCGTCGCGGCGTGTTCGCGGCAGTCGTTGGCGCCCACGCGCATACCAGCAGGACCGGCCGCCCGCCGCGCGCAACCACCGCCTCGGTGAGGCGGTCGCGCCGCCACCGGCCGAGGCCCGAGCGCCCAAGCGTGCCCATCACCACCAGATCGGGCTGGCGACGCTCGATCTCGGCCAGTAGCCCGTCCGGTGGCTCACCGGGCGCGAATGCTGTGTCAACCACGAGGCCATCCCGCCGCAATGCCTCGGCGTGGCCATGCACGTCGTCCCCTGGGGCCGTGCGGTGTCCGTCAGACAGACCACGGCGCGGGTGGTGATCCACCCGAGCAAGGCCGACCAGTGCCAGGCGAGCACCGGCTGCCCGCGCCAGCTCGACAGCGTAGCGCATGGCTTGTTCGGACAGCGACGAGCCCTCGAACGGAACCAGGATCGTTCGCAGCATCTGGACGGGATCTCCCTTGCTCCAAGTCTGCGGCGGCCCGTGCGAGCACGCATCGCCCGAACGGATGCTGGCGGCGCAGCGAAAGGCTGACCGTGACTTGAGACTCTTGACCGACCCGACCGGCTGTCCCGCTGACGGACAATCCTCACCCGGGCCGATGACCACTGTCCTCCTGGTCGACTCTCCGCTCGCCATGCGCAAGGCACTCCGGGCCCGGTGGTCGATCGAGCCCCCACGCAGCATGCCGCCTACCGCGCGCACCCATGCTGGTGGCCAGGTGGGAGAGCAGGATGCGGCGTCGCGGCACCGGTCCTTGCACGCCGCTCTCGGCTGGAGCTACGGACCGTGGAGCTCGTATCGCCGCGTATCGAGGATGCCTCGGTGGTCGGGGCGGTGCGGGCCGGAGCGATCGGCTACCTGCTCAAGGACACCCGCGCCCACGAGTGCCGCAGCGGTCGGGCCGCACGCTGTTACCACCAGCATCTCGGCGCTTGCTGTGTAGAGGAGACGTCGCATGGAACCTCCGATTGCTGAGCACGGTCAGCGGACACCGGTCGAGGAGCCGCGGGCCGCGCGCCTTTCGGTGGACAACGCTCGCCTGCTGCCGCGCTGCTGGTGGCCTCCACAATGATGGCAACGTGTTTACGCGGCGCGCGAACGAGGCACCTGCTCATCCGGTGCTGACCGCCGCACTTCGATGAAGCCGTACACCTCCGGCAGCACGACGATCGCGGCCAGCAGTCCGACCAAGGGGAAGATGGCAGTGACAAAGGTGGCGTTGGCCGCGCCAATGCTGCTGAAGAACGCCGGGAACAGGAAGATGCCGAGGAACTGGGGCAGCTTGGTGTGGATGTAGCCGAAGCCGGAGGCCACGCCCCGGAATCGAGGTGCGGCTACCATGGACGGGATAGTCATGACGTTCTCCGCGTCCCAGTAGTGGCCCCACAGCATCGCCGCGGCGGCGATCGGGACCAGCCACAGCACGTTCGTGGCGATGGCAGCACCGGCCACCAGCAGGGACACCAGGACCATCCCAAAACCGTAGATGCTCAGCTTCCGCTGCCCGATCCGGTGCACGATCTGTGGGCCAACCAGCCCCGAGATGATGGCGACGCAGTAGATGCCGAGTGTGAGCACGTTCGTGCCCAGGATGCCGGAGACACCCAGCAGCACGAAGAGAATCGGGAGATAGAAGGCGAACGTCGAAAACTCCAGCGCCTGTGCCCAGGAGGCGATCCAGCCGAAGACCGTTGCGCGGCGCTTGACACGGTCCGCGAAGGTCTCGCGCAGAAAGTCCGTGAAGCTCGCGGTCGGCATGCGGACGTCGGTGTCGGGCAGCATCGGCAGGTCGTCGCCGTACAGCTGGCGGGTGACTTGCTTGGCCTCGCGGAAGCGGCCCGTCTGGATCAGCCAGATGGCCGTTTCCGGTAGGTGCAGACGGAGCATCAACAAGACGAACGCGGGGACCGCGCCCAGGCCCAGGGCGAGGCGCCACAACAGGTCCGGTGCAATGCCGGCGGCGTACATGGCGGTGATGACCAGGATCGAGGCCACCTCGCCGATGGCGAACATGGCCTGCCAGCGGTTGCCCATCGCCTCGCGCTTGCCGGCCGGCAAGGACTCCATGATGTACGTGTAGCCGACCGCGACGTCCGCTCCCAACGGGATGCCCAGCAGCAGGCGGATCACGGCCAGCGCTTCCATACTAGGCGCCAGTACCTGGGCCAGGGCGAAGACGATGAACATGACCATGGTGCCCAGGAACATGACCCGGCGACCCAGGCGGTCCATGAGCCAGCCGCCGGCCAGGGAGCCGACGATGGCGCCGGCCTGCGTGCCGGCCGAAGTGAGGCCCAGGAGCAACGCCGGCGGGTGGTACTGGGCGCTCAGGAAGATCAGCAGGAACGAGATGGCGTAGAGGTCCCACGCCTCCACGAAGATGGACGCGATCATCATCCAACCGATGCGGTTGCCGGCTGGCGTGTACTTCTGGATGAGGTACGCGGTCGCTCGATCGGCGAGTTCGCGCTGCTGATTGATGGTGGCTTCCACGGGCGACCTCTCTGGCTGTGTATGTCGCTGGGCGTCGTACGCGGCGCCTCGACCAGGCGTGACGCTCTCGACCAGTTTCGCGATGAGGCACCACCACGGCATCGCGCGGCCGACGGATGGGCAACTCGGACCTTCGACCGACCGCGGCTCGGGCAAGAGTCCGCCCCGAGGGCGTCTGAAGGGCTGAGCGTTCTCCCGTCTCGTGACCGATGCCAGGACCTGGTCGGCCGCTGAGCCTGGAGGTGTGGCAGAGCCTGCTCTCATCACACGACGGGCGGCGCCCTCCATACGGGCTCCGATCGTGGGTCAGCTCGCCCTGGGCACGCCGCGGGCGGTCGCCGGCTGGGTCGCGGGCGACGAAGTCAGCCCGGATAATCCGACCTGGGCCCAGCTTGACGACCACACCTTCCTGTACAGCGCTGAGTTGCGCCCACTGGACCTACCCGGCCCGCCCGCTGTGCCC
>CBJLVJ010000044.1:0-9953 GCA_966426465.1 uncultured bacterium
CTGGCCGCAGCGATGTTCGTCGAGCGTCGCGTGCCGTCCCCGGTCATCGACCTGAACGTATTCCGTAATCGGGTGCTGGCCTCGGGCCTGGCGAGCCTGGTGCTGGACATGCTGGCCCTGTTCGCGGTGGGCTTTCTGTTGCCCTTCTACCTGGAGGAGCTGCGCGGCCTGGATGTGCTGCACTCGGGCTTGCTGCTGACGCCCATGTCGCTTGCGATGGCCGTTGCCTCGCCGGTGAGCGGGTCGGTGGCCGATCGACTGGGATCGCGCTGGCTGGCGCCGGTCGGCTTGGCCGTCGCCTGCGTGAGTCTGCTCCTGCTGGGCCAGCTCAACGCCGCGAGCTCCGACTGGGACCTGATCTGGCGTCTGGTGCTGTCCGGCCTGGGTCAAGGGATGTTCATGTCGCCGAACACGCGCGCGATCATGAGCGCTGCGCCGCGCGACGAGCAGGGGGTCGCCTCGGGCCTGCTAGCGACCGGCCGGGTGATCGGCCAAGCTGTGAGCGTCGCCCTGGCCGGCGCCATCTTCGCCAGCTTCGGCGGGACGGCAGCCGGCGCAACGCTGGAGGCCCAGCGTTCCGTCCTGACGCCAGATCGGTTGCACGCTCTGCAGGCAACGTTCGCCGCGGCCCTGCACGCGGCGTTCGTGGTCTGCGCTGCCCTCGCCGCCTTCGGCGTGCTCGCGGCTTTCGTTCGGGGGCAGGAATCCCCCGTAGCGGCTCCGGCGCCGCCTTCCGCGGGCGGAAAGCCCCACGCGCGGACGATCAGCTCGCTGAGCAGGTAATGGCTGATGTGGGCCCCCCGCACTTGGTGGCGTTGCACCCGCCGTCGAACGCCAGACGTCCCGCACGGGCGGGCGGTGTGCCGCCCGTGGGCACCACCGGAGGCGGCGTTGAAGAGCCTGCCCGATGTGCTCTGGATGCGCACCGACCGCATCAGCCCGTACGGCTCGTCCGGCGCCCTGCTCGACCTGAGCCCATACCTGGGCCGGGGCATCGATACTGGCGCGCTCGGGGCGAGCGCCGTGACCGACGGCAAGGTCGCTAGCCTCGACGTCCGCCAAGTTGGGTTAGGGCGGGGCAGACAAGTACGCAGGTAAGTTGAACGGAACACGGCTCGGTGACCCTGGCGACGTCGAGTCCCAGGGATCCCGAAGGAGCCATGTCCGAATTGATCGTACCGCCGACGCTGGGGGCGCTGGTCGCCGCATTCACGTGTTGCTTCCGGGCGCGGAGCTATCGCACCTTTCAGTGGCTGATATTGGGCTGGGTGCAGTGCCAGGAGCGCCGCACGCTGACGTGGGTAGCGCTGGCCTCAGGCGCCATCGGTACGTACATGGGCGGGGTGCCTGCAAGCGGCTCCGCATCGGCCAAAGGGCTGATTGTGTCTCTGCCGATGGCCAGGAACTGAAGCCTGACGGAGCTTGAGGCCATTGGCGCAGGCTGCCCGCGGCGCCAGCTGCGATGCTGTGAGATATCGAACCGCTCGCGTCGCGACGTGCGCCGGTAGCGGGTGAAGTCGGACGTCGTGCGGGACTGCCACTCCGAGGTCGTACCGCCAGACCTCACAGCACGACGGCGGGGTGGAGTTAAGAGGAATCAAAAGGAGACAGCACACGTGAGCTCCAACGGCAATGTTGGCGATCCAAACGAGCAGCGGGTCCCCGTCACGACCACCGATGCCGGCATCCCGGCGGATCGCGACCACCTGGTCAGCAACATGATCGGCTCGTTCCAGGGTGTGGAGCCGTTCATCCAGGAGCGCGCGATCAACCTGTGGCGCAAGGTCGACCCGGACCTCGGCGCGCGCCTCGCCCAGGGCGTCGGGCTGAGCTCAACGCAAGTCGGGCTCGCCGCCGACTGATGTCGAGGGGTCCAACGGCTGGATGCACACCCGTCCGTTGGGCCCTTCCACGCTAGCAGGAGACACGTATGCAAAAGAGTTGGCTCAAGAACTCTATCGTCGAATTTGTCGGCACGTTCGCGCTGGTCTTCGTCGGCGCTGGTACCATCGTTGCGACGGGAGGACAGAACCTGGTCGCGATCGCCCTGGCCCACGGGCTGGCGATTGGCCTGATGGTTGCTGCGGCCGGCCACATTTCCGGTGGTGTGTACAACCCGTCGCTCACCATCGGGCTGATGGCCGCCCGCAGGATCCCCGTGCCGCGCGGCATCTACTACATCATCGCTCAACTGCTCGGTGCGACGGTCGCCGCCGTCGCGCTCAAAGGCTTGTTCCCCGCGGTTGCTGTGGCGGCCGTCAACCTCGGGACGCCGGCCGTCGGGTCCAGCGTTGGCATCGGAGCGGCGGTGCTGGCCGAAGCCATCATGACCTTCTTCTTGATGTACTCGGTCTTCGGCGTCGCGGTCGACCTACGCGGGGCGCGGGCGATCGCGGGACTGGTAATCGGGCTCACCATCACCATGGACATCTTCGTGGGCGGCGGCCTGACGGGCGCGGCGATGAACCCGGCCCGCTGGTTCGGACCTGCGGTCGTCCAGGCCGCCTTCAACAACTGGTGGGTGTGGTGGGTCGGCCCCATCGTCGGCGCGGTGGCTGCCGCCCTGCTGTGGAATGAGCTGTATCTCCGCGGCATCTCAGCGCCCCAACCAGGGTCAGCCCACGTCGACATCGAGCACACCGAGGGTGTCGATATCGAGCCGACACCAACGCCTCACCGCTTGGCGGCGTAAGTGCTCGTAGGCGGCAGGCCGGCGGAGCATCACTCGCGCCGCCGGCCTGCCGCGCATTGGATTGGGACGACGGGAGTCTTGTGGTGGAGTTCATCTGATGATGGTCACGGTCACGGCCGGTGCAATGACTGGCGCGCAGCGCATGCTGGCGATCTGTCGCCGCCAGCCGGCCGACATGACGCCGGTGTGGTTCATGCGCCAGGCCGGCCGCAGCCTGGCACGGTCATCGCCTTCGCCCTGTTCAGCCGCTTCTACTCGCGCGACCAGAACTCGTTCTCCTGGCGCATGCTGGCCGCCTTGCGCAACGAGTTCGGCGGCCACGCCGTCCGCGTTGGCGGCCAGGACACCGGCGTCTGCTCGGCACCCGAGCAGGTCGTTGCCGGGAGTGCACATGGCGCTTGACGTCTCGACCGGGAGCGAGGTGGATGCCGGCGGTGCCACCCTCAGGCTGCCGCGGGCACCAGGCGCTCTTCGGGTCGAAACAGGGTCCTGGGCCGGCCGGTCGCGCACTGATAGTGCATCCACCCGGCATGGAACGCCATACGACCGCACACCGGACAACCTCCAGCTGGGTTGCGTGCTTGACCCGCATCCCCCACCGAGGGTAGCCCAGTTGCCGGCTGCTCGCTGAGCCAGCCCTCGACCCGCCGACATTCGGAGCACCGACGGCGCGGCCTGGAGATGGTATTCCTGCACCCCCTCGCCTGGTTCCGGCAGGGGTAGACCACGCGCTGCAGGTCACGACACGTTCGACACCGGCGGGCGTACCGCCCGTCGCCACTGCCAACGCTGGCGAAGACGACGTTGTCGGGAGTGAGCGCGTGGCCGTTCTTGCAGGTGATCACGCGTTGCTCCGCTGTTGCTGCATCGCTCTGCTCCTTGACCGATGTGCCGGACCTATCGATTCAGCGTAAGCCGCGTGGTGAGATGCTGCCTCGGGCCTTGGGCTGTCCCACACTACGTCGAAGGGCTGACCGGATACCAGCCTTTCGACCGACACGACCCATGCGGCCTCACGCCCGAGGCGCCGTGACGTGGCGTAGGCCCTCACGACCGGCCACAATCAGGCCGCAGGCGTAGGACCGGTGCGCCGCCAGGACGTCGCAGGTAGTCCGCCTGCCAGCGCCAGCCGAACGGTACCACCTCGACCGGCACGGGCCTGCACGTGCCCAATCTGGGGCTCAGCTTCGAGTCGTCGACGACGATCACCCGACGCCGGCTCGCCTGGGCCACGATCTTCTCCCGCAGCAACGCCCCGCGCTGCCTTTGATCAGGTCCAGCTCTGGGCTCACTTCATCGGCAGCGTCGATGGTCAGGTCGATGTCTCGGGTGTGGTCGTTTGCCAGCACGGGAATGCCCAGCTGCTCGGCCGCGGCCGCTGTAGCGACCGACGTCGGCACCGCCAGGATGTCGCAAGCGCCCATCATGCACCATACGGCCGATGCGCCGCGAGGCGTACATAGCGGTGCTGCCTGTCCCGAGCCCCACGACCATGCCCGAGGTGACCAGCTCTGCAGCCCACTCCGCAGCCTGTTGTTTGTACCGCTCGACCACGTTGTCGTCCACGGCGGACATCGGGCCCTCCTTGTCGCAGGGCGTAGGCGAGCTTCGGCGAGACCTCCAGCGAGACCCAGCCATCGACACCGTTGGTGGCCGTGTGGATCGGGCGGAACAGGTCCGCGGCGACTGTGATGTCCTCGAGCGCCAGATCGAAGAACAGCTCCTCGCCCGACTCTCCTGCCTGACTTCGCCGGCGAATCTCGTCGTCATAGTCGGCGGTCTTGCTGATGCGTGGTCGAGATCGTGGGATTGGACGTGAGGCCCATGAGCAACAGTTGGTCGATACCGCGCTGGAGTTGTCCGCTGGTGAGCAGGCTGCGCGTGATGGTGTCGAGCCAGATGCTCTGGCCAAGCTCATGGGACTGATCGGTCGGGTTTCATCGCCGGTCGCTCCGTTCCTGCACGCCTACCGCCACGGCGCCCAGATCCGGGGTACCATCGTAGGCCACCTCGAGCTGCGCCCGGCGCGCGGTCCATTGCTGCAGGCGCTGCAAGCCGATACCAAGCCCACGCCCGAGCGTGAACAGGTACCCACGCCCTTGAGCATCCTCCAGGCGAAAGCGGTCCTCCTGGACGAGCGTGATGGTACCGGTGATGCGGCCATATGTCGGCAGATTGGTGCGAGGCAGCGCGCCGTGTCGCTGGCGCCGGGGTGCATCCGCCGGCAGCGGACGCCGAGGCCCGCCCGTCTGGCGCTCCGGCACCGCAGTGCCGCGCTCGGCCGTGGAAGCGAAGTAGGCGTGCGGATCGTTCGCGGACTCCTTGCCAGCCTGCGTCCAGGCGAAGCGGGTGGTGAGCGCGCCCAGCAGCACCAACAGTGAGCGGAGCACGCTCGCTCCGCCCAGGCGGTCGCCGAGCGCCAGTGGCGCCAGCAGGCCGGCGGCGATGGCTCCGACCAGGTAACGTGGCCCCCAGCGCCCCGCCAGCAACGGGCGCGCCAGTTCACGCAGCGCCAGGCCGGAGGCCAGCGTGAGCGCCAGCTCGGTCCACAGCACGACCCGCTCGGCGCGAGCGATGCGGCGCTGGTTTGACGGGGTCGCGTCGCCGATCAGCCGAGTTGCCAGGGTCGTGGCCGCCAGGCCACTCGACATCGCCGACGAGAAGAACAGCGGGCCGAGCAGACGGTGATTGCGTGCCCACAATGGCACGTTGGTCGTGCTCAACAGCACACCCGTGTAGCTGCCGACGTACACTGCCGGGAGTAGCCCGAACCAGCTGAGCGGGCGCAGCCGGCAGCCCGTACACGTTCGGCTCGTCCATCAGCAATGAGAAGCTGTGCAGGCTGCCCACACCGTTGGTCGCGCCGAGGCCATCTGTGTCGCCATAGAGCCGGGCGTTGGAGAAACCCTGGGCATGCAGGCCAGCCACCCGGACACGGGCCCGCGCGCGCAGCTCGTCGACCGGCCCGAACTGGATCGAATCGGTCGGGCACGCCTTGGCGCAGGCCGGCTCGAAGCCACCCTTCAGGCGGTCGTAGCACAGGGTGCACTTATGGGCGGTGCCGCCGCCCGTCTCGTCGGTCGTGATCACGCCGTAGGGACACGACGGCACACAGTACTGGCAGCCGTTGCAGATGTCCTGCTGGATCAGCACCGTGCCGAACTCGGTGCGGGTGATCGCGCCCGTCGGGCACGCCTCGAGGCAGCCGGCGTGCTCGCAGTGCTTGCAGATGTCGCTCAGGAACAGCCAGCGCGGATCGCCATTGCCAGCACCCGGCTGCTCGATGAACTTGACGTGGCGCCAGGTGGTGGCACCCAGGCTGCGCGTGTTGTCGTAGCTGGTGGCGAGAAAATCCAGGTTGTCGGCCGGCAGGTGGTTCCACTGCTTGCAGGCCACCTCGCAGGCCTTGCAGCCGATGCACAGCGTGGTATCCGTGAAGAAGCCGTACACTCGGCCCGACTCGATGCGGAATCCGGCGGTGAGCTCGGACTCGCCGCCGGGCGCCGGCGGTGCGGCTGTCTCGTAGCGGTCATGCACCGGCGCGGCGGATTCGGTCCGTCCACTCGCATGCTGGTGGCGGGGGAAGGCCTCGTAGGTGCTCATGCGCGGCTCCTCCTGCCCGGTCTGAGATTGCAGGTGAACGCCTTGCCTTCGTGGATGCTGACGTTGGAGTCGCCCACCATGGCGGAGAGCGTGTTGGCGATGTCGCCCCGGGCGATCCCCATGTACCCGAAGTGCCAGGGCATGCCGACCACGTGCACGACGCGTCCGTCAAGCTGCAGCGGCCGCAGGCGCGGCGTGACGAGCGCGCGTGCTTCTACCTCCCCACGCGCCGTCCACAGCGTGACCCAGCCGCCGTTGCCGATGCCCCGTTCGGCGGCCAGCTCCGGGCTGACCTCGACGACGGCTGTTGGCTGCGTCTCGGCCAGCCAGGGCAGGTAGCGCGTCATTGTGCCGCCGGTGTGGTGCTCCGTCAGACGATAGGTCGTGATGACATACGGGAAAGCCGGGTCGCCGACGGCCTGATAGCGGTTCTCGGGCCGCTCCCACAGCTTGGCCACTGGATTGAATTGCTGGCCGTAGAGCGGATTGCGGAGTGGCGATTCTACGGGCTCGTAATGGGTCGGCAAAGGACCATCTTGGAGTCCAGCCGGGACGTACAGCCAGCCGAGGCCGTCAGCCATCATGATGAAGGGCGCGCGGCCAGTGTGGGCATCCAGCCCGCGCGGGTCCGCGCTCCAGTCAGGCTCGAAGTCGGGCGGCTTGGTCCGCGGGAAATCTGGGACGTCGCGTCCGGTCCAGTGGCCACGGGCCGCGTCCCACCAGATGTAGCGCTTCTGCTCGGACCAGGGCTGGCCGGCCGGATCGGCCGAGGCGCGGTTGTAGAGGATACGGCGATTGGCCGGCCACGAGTAGGCCCAGTTCAGGTGCGTGCCGGGGCCGTCGGGTGGATCCGGGCTCCGATTGCGCGCCAGGTTCCGGCCGGGCGCCGGCATGATGCCGCTGTAGATCCAGCAGCCACACGCGGTGGACCCGTCATCCTTGAGCTCGTTGAAGTCATGTACTGGTGAGCCGTCGACAATACGTACCCCGTTGATCTCCTGCAGCACGGCTTGGACGTCCACGTCGCCGCCCTTGCGCGGATACTCCCAGGTGAGATCGAGCAGTTGGCGCACGCGCATCGAGCTCCGGTCTGTGTCGTCGGCATACAGCGCACGCAGCCGCTGGCCCAGTTCATACAGGAACCACGGCTCGGAGCGCGCGTCGGCCGGCGGCTCGATTGCTTTGTCGTGCCACTGGATCAGCCGATGCGTATTGGTCAGGGTGCCTTCCTTCTCGGCGGACAGTGCGGCCGGCAGCAGGAAGATCTCGGTGTCGATCTGCCGCGGGTCGAGCTCGCCCTGGCGGACTTCGGGGGAGGCGTACCAGAAAGCGGCCGTCTCGTTCTCGAAGGCGTCGCGCACGACCAGCCACTCGAGCTTGGCCAACCCACGCCGGACGAAGCCGGCGTCGTGGCTGCCGACGGCCGGGTTCTGGCCCATCAGGAACAGGCCGTTAATCTGGCCGTCATGGATCGCTTGGAGCATGGGCTGCTGGGAGTAATCGCCGCTGATACGCGGCAGGTGGTCAAAGCAGTAGTCGTTCGATTCTTGGGCCGCCTGGCCGTACCAGGCCTTGAGCAGGCTGACGATGTACTTCGGCGCGTTCGCCCACCAGCCGGTCGGGCTGTACTCGACGCGCACGTAGCCGGCCAGCGTCTCGTGGTCCTTCATCGCGTGCGGCTGGGCCAGGTAGCCAGGCAGCAGGTTGTAGAGCGTGGGGATGTCGGTGCTGCCCTGGATGGTGCTGTGGCCGCGCAGCGCCAGGATGCCGCCACCAGGTCGGCCGATGTTGCCCAGCAGCTGCTGCAGGATGGTCGCGGCGCGGATGATCTGGACGCCGGTCGTGTGCTGGGTCCAGGCCACCGCGTAGGCGATGGCGGTGGTCCGCTCGCGGCCGGAGTTGGCCAGCAGCAGCTCGGCGATGCGAGTGAAGCGCTCGGCCGGCACGCCGCACACCTGCTCGACCATCGTCGGCGTGTAGCGTGCAAAATGGCGTTTGAGGAGTTGCAGCACGCAGTGCGGGTCCTGCAGCGTGGGGTCCCGCTCGGGTGGACACCTGGTCAGGCGCCCCACATGCTCACTGTAGGCCTCGGTGGTGAGCGCCTTCGGGTGGCTGCGCACGGGCGACTGCGACGTCTCGCTGCGATACTGCCAGCTGGAGAAGTCGTACTCCCTCTCGTCAGGGCTATAGCCCGAGAACAGTCCGTCCAAGTCCTCCGTATCCCGAAAGTCGTCGCTGACCAGCGTGGCGGCGTTAGTGTGGTTGGCGACGTACTCATGAAAGAACGGATCAGTGTTCCACCGTTCGCTGCCAAGGACATGGTTGATGAGGCCGCCCAGGAAGGCGATGTCGGACCCAGGCCGCAGCGCGGCGTGGATGTCGCTGGTTGCCGAGGTCCGCGTGAAGCGCGGATCCACATGGATGACCGTCGCGCCGCGCTGCTTGGCCTGCATCACGAAGCGGTACGCGATAGGGTGGTTCTCGGCCATGTTCACGCCCATGATCAGGACGCATTGGGCGTTGGCCAGGTCCCACTCAGCGGTGGTGGCTGCGCCGCGACCGAAAGCGGTACCCAGACCGGGCACCGACGCGCTGTGTCATATGCGAGCCTGGTTCTCGATCCACACCATGCCCAGCCCGCCGCCAAACAGCTTCTTGATGAGGTAGTTCTCTTCGTTGTCGAGCGTGGCGCCACCCAGGCTGGCGATGTTGAAGCAGCGATTGACCGTCCGACCGCTGGCCGGGTCCTGGGTCTGGTAGCCGCGGTCGCGCGTCGCCTTGACCAGCTCGGCGATGCGGCTCATGGCCCTGTCGAGGGGCCGGTCCTCCCAATGGTCCGAGCGTGGCGCGCGATACTTGACCGTCGTCACGCGCGCCGGGTTCACCAGCAGGCTGAAGGTGGCCGCGCCTTTCGGGCACAGCGTGCCGCCGTTGACCGGCGAGCGCGGATTGCCCTCGATGTCGACGATCTTGCCGCCCTTGACGTAGATCAGCTGGCTGCAGCCGACGGCGCAGTACGGGCAGATGCCGTGCACGACCGTATCGGCGTCCGCGATACGCGGCGTGAGGCTGCGCGTGTACGCGCTGATCGCGGTGCCATCCAGGGCCAGTACGTCGAATGGCTGGCGGCCCGCACGCCAGGCGCGCAGGTTCTGCCAGGCCGGCCAGCGTTCCAGAACGTTGGCGGCGAGGCGGGCGCCGAAACGCCGCTGCGCGCCATCCTGCTGCTGTGACGAGCTCATGTGCGAAGCATCATCGATCTCATGGGTGCACGAGCACCCAGGTGCCGACGGTCGCAAAATCCCAGAAGAATTTGGCATCCTCGGCCACCAGGCCGGCGCAGCCGTGGCTGGACGGGATGCCGAACTCGTCGCGCGGCTTCCAGTAGTTCTCGTGCAGCGCCTTGCCGTCGTCGCTGAAGTACTGCGTCCAGCGCACGTGGGGGATAGTGTACGAGGCGCGCCGCGCGTCCCGGCCGAGCAGCGACGAGGAGGTCATCGTATCGCTAGCCGCTCGCCGCTGGATGGTGTACACGCCGGGCATGGTCTCCCAGCCAGGGCGGCCGGTGGAGGTACGCGCCAGGCGGAGGGCGGTGCGCCCGGCCGCTGCAAGTGGTCGGCGAGAGCATCCAGCAGGTATTCGGCGGCGACATCGCGAC
>CBJLVJ010000045.1:0-9951 GCA_966426465.1 uncultured bacterium
ACGATGTGCGCGGCGTCGCCGGCCAGAAAGAGCCGGCCGTACTGCATCGGTTCGACGACGAAGCTGCGCATGGCCGTCACACTCTTCTCCAGGATCGGTCCGTCCTCCAGCGTAAAGCCGTCTTCGGTCGCAAATCGCGTTCGCAGCTCCTGCCAGATGCGCTGGTCCGACCACTCGTCGAGTGGCTCGTCAGGCCGGCACTGGAGGTACATCCGGCTGATCTCGGGTGAACGCAGGCTGTGCAGCGCGAAGCCGCGCTCGTGATAGGTGTAGATCAACTCGTCGCTCGACGGGGCGACCGCGGCCAGAATGCCCAGCCAGGCGAACGGATACTCCTTTTCATAGACGCGCAGCGCGTCATTGGGAATCGACTGGCGTGAGGCGCCCCAGAAGCCGTCGCAACCTGCCACCCAGTCGCAGGTGAGCTCGTGCTCCTGGCCTGCTTGCACGTAACGCACGTGCGGGTGGTCGGAGTCCAGTTCGGCAAAGCCGACCGCCTCGGCCTCGAACAGCAGGCGTCCAGCGGCGTCGAGTCGGGCGCGAATCAGGTCCTTCACCACCTCCTGCTGTCCGTAGACGGTGATCGACCGCCCGCCGGTCAGCTCGGTCAGGTCGATCCGATGAGGCCGCCCCTCGAAGCGCAGCTCGATGCCGTGGTGGATCAGCCCTTCCTGGCGCAGACGCTCGCCGACCCCGGTCCGGGTGAGCAGATCGACCGTGCCCTGTTCGAGGACCCCGGCCCTGACACGTTTCTCGACGTACTCGCGGCTGCGCGACTCGAGCACGACCGAGTCGATGCCGGCCAGGGCGAGCAGGTGCGACAGGACCAGCCCGGCCGGCCCGGCGCCCACGATGGCCACCGAGGAGGGCTGTGCATCAGGCATGGACATAATGAGAGTCAAGCATGCCGCAGGAATACCTGGTCGTCCGCACGCAGGTACGCTGGGGCGACTGCGATCCGGCTGGCATCGCGTTCTTTCCCCGCTTCTTCGAGTGGATGGACCTCGCTTCACATGCGCTGGCGCGCGAGATGGGCATCACCCGCGAAGACGTGCTCGGCCCTGCCTCATACGGCTTTCCGGCCGTGCAGGCCGAGGCCGAGTTCCTGGTACCGGCGCTGCTGGACGACGAAATCGAGGTGCGCACCACGATCGTGCAGATTGGTCGAACCAGCTTGCGCATGCGCCACCAGCTCGTACGCGTGGGTGATGACGTGCTGCTAGCGCGAGGTGAGGCCGTTCGTGTGCACATCCAGCGGGAGCCATCGGGCGCCATGCGACCTGTAGCTCTCACGCCCGCGATGCGAACCGTCCTCAGCCGATACCTGCCCGCGGAGCTCTAGCCGGCTCACAGTCCGCATCGAACCACGCGTTGCTCACGTGCTCCCAAAAATGGCTGGCATTCGCCCTGCAGCCGCGCGAGCGCTATGAACAAGGACGAGGACGAGGACAGCCAGCTATGAGCGACAACGGTCAGCGGCCGCAGCAGGAACACGTGGGCGACTTCATCGCCCGACGCCTGCGCGAGTGGGGCATCAGGCGGGTGTACGGCTACGCTGGGGACGGCATCAACGGCATCATCGGCGGCATTCAGCGGGCCGGCAACCAGCCACGCTTCGTCCCGACGCCACACGAGGAGCTGGCCGCACTGATGGCCTGCGCGCACGCCAAGTACACGGGCGAAGTAGGCGTCTGCCTGGGCACCTCCGGACCGGGTGCCATCCACCTGCTGAATGGGCTGTACGACGCCACACTCGATCACCAGCCAGTGGTGGCCATCGTCGGCCAGCAGTCGCAGATGGCGATCGGTAGCCGCTACCAGCAGGACGTGGACCTGCAGACCCTCTTCAAGGACGTCGCCGGCGCGTTCGTGCAGACCGCCACCGATCCCGCTCAGGTGCGGCACCTCATCGACCGCGCAATGCGCATCGCCCAGGAGGAGCGCTCGGTGACCTGCGTCATCGTGCCCAACGATCTGCAGCGCCAGGAGGTCGTGGCGCAGCCGCCACACACGCATGGGGCGATCCATTCCGGGGTAGGCTGGACCCAGCCACGCGTGATGCCGCGCGAGGACGACCTGCGGCGCGCGGCGGATGTCCTGAATGCCGGCCAGCGGGTCGCCATGCTGGTCGGCTCGGGCGCCCTGCGCGCCACGGATGAGATCGTCCAGGCGGCGGAGGTGCTGGGCGCCGGCGTGGCCAAGGCGCTGCTGGGCAAAGCCGCCGTGCCCGACGATCTGCCGTTCGTGACCGGCTCGGCAGGTTGGCTGGGCACCCGCGCCAGCAACGAAATGCTGGCCGAGTGCGACACACTCCTGATCGTGGGCTCCGGTTTCCCGTACACCGAGTTCCTGCCCAGAGAGGGCCAGGCGCGCGGAGTCCAGATCGACTGGGACGGGCGGATGCTCAGCCTGCGCTACCCCATGGAGGTCGGCCTGGTAGGCGACAGCGTCGAGACCCTGCGGGCGCTGCTGCCCCTGCTGCATCGCAAGTCCGAGCGCGCCTGGCGGGCGGAGGTGGAGCGCAAGGTGCGCGAGTGGTGGCAGGAGGCCGAGCGCCGCGCCATGCACGAGGCCACGCCGCTCAACCCGCAGCGGGTGTTCTGGGAGCTTTCGGCACGACTACCTGACGGCGTGATGCTGGCCGGCGACAGCGGCAGCTCGACGGTCTGGTACGCGCGCGACCTGCGGCTGCGGCGTGGCATGCTGGCGACGCTGTCGGGCACGCTGGCCACCATGGGCTCGGCGCTGCCGTACGCGCTGGCGGCCAAGCTGGCGTATCCCGACCGGCCAGCGATCGCCATCCTCGGCGACGGCGCCATGCAAATGAGCGGCATCAACGCGCTGATCGAGGTGGCGCGGGAGTGGCGCGCCTGGCAGGATCCGCGGCTGATCGTGCTGGTGCTCAACAACGGCGACCTGAATTACGTCACCTGGGAGCAGCGGGTGCTGGAGGGCGATCCACGCTTCGACGTGTCGCAGGATGTCCCGGTCTTCCCGTACGCCGGCTACGGCGAGCTGCTCGGTCTGAAGGGCATCCGTGTCGACCGGGCGGACCAGGTCGCGCCTGCCTGGGACGCGGCATTGGCCGCCGACCGGCCAGTGGTCTTCGAGGCGGTGGTCGACCCGGACGTCCCCACGCTGCCACCGGAGCTGATGCCGGAGCAGACGCAGAAGTTGATGGCCGCGCTGAGCGGGGGCGACTCGCGAGCCGACGGGGTGCGCCGCCAGCTCGCACTGGAGGGCTACCCGACCAGCAGCTAGCGCGCGGTGGCCGGCGTCAGGCCATCGAACCGACGTACCCTGAGAGCGTGCAGCTTCTGACCGAGACAGGTACGTCACGCGCCGCGGAGGCCCTCGGCGGGCCCCATGGTGGAGCCTATCGACCGCCGGCGGCAGGCATGCAGGGTGCGGTCAGCGCAGCGCAGGGCCTCGCCGCCACGGCAGGCCTGCGTATGCTGATGCAGGGCGGCAACGCGATGGATGCCGCCGTGGCCGTTGGCGCCGCGCTGAACGTGGTCGAGCCGTTCATGTCCGGCCTTGGTGGCGGCGGCGGTTTCATGACGGTCTACGACGCACGTAGCGGGGCACTTCATGTGCTCGATTACGTCGGCCGGACGCCCGCGGCAGCCGACCCAACGGCGTTCTCGAGTCTGCAGTCGCTGGATGCGGACATTCGCTCATCGTGTGTGCCGGGAACGCTCGGCGGCTGGCTCACCGCTCTGGAGCGGTTCGGCCGTCTCGATCGGGCGACCGTCTTTCAGCCCGCGATCGAGCTCGCCGAGCGTGGTTGGCCGATCACTCCATTCGCCGCACGCATGCTCGCTGAGCAGCAGGACCGCCTCGGGCAGTATGCCAGCTCACGCGCGACATATCTGCCCGACGGGCGACCGCCCCGTGAAGGTGACGTCGTACCGTTGCCCAACCTAGCTCGGACGTACCGTACGCTGGCCGAAGGCGGCGCCGAGGCGTTCTACCGCGGCGACGTCGGCCGACGCCTCGTACGCGCTGTCCAGGAGGCGGGCGGTTGGCTGACCGAAGCGGACCTGGCCGCCTTTTCGCCGACGTGGCTCGAGCCACTGGTGGTCGACTTCCGCGATTTCCGGATACACATGCCACCGCCGCCATCGCTCGGGTTTCAAACGCTCGAGTCGCTGAATATCCTGTCCCAACTCGACTTCGTGGGGTTTGGACACAACTCGGCCGCCTATCTGCACGCCGTGCTCGAGGCGATCAAACTGGCGAGCGCCGATCGCACGCGCTATGTCCGCGCCGGACTCCCCACGATCCAGGCGTTGCTCGACCCGGCGTATGCCGCCGAACGGCGCGCGTGCATCGATCCGCGGCGTGCGGCGCCGAGCGAAGGCGAGCGGTATCTGGCCGGCAAGACGGACGAAGTGGTGCCAGGAGATCCGGGCCGCTACGCGCGTGATCACACCACGCACTTCGAGGCTGCCGATCGCTGGGGGAACCTGGTCGCGGTCACGCAGAGTAACGGCGCTGCCTTTGGCAACGGCTTTGTGGCTGGCGACACGGGCATTGTCCTGAACAATTTTCTGTACTGGACCGACCTGGATCCGTCCAGTCCGGCGTACATGCAACCGAATGCACCACGTGAAAGCTCCATGTCGCCCTGTATCGTGGTGCGGGCCGACGGTCGACCGGTGCTCGGTATCGGGACGCCCGGGTCGTTCGGCATTCTGCAGACGACCCTGCAGGTCCTCTTGAACCACCTGGTGTTCGGCCTGAATGTGCAGGCCTCCATAGAAGCGCCGCGCGTGCGTGCCTTCGAGCGCACGATTGTCGAGGCCGAGGCGCGCATCCCCGAGTCCGTCCGAGCAGAGCTGATCGAGCGCGGGCACCAGGTCCGCACACTGGAGAGCTGGACCTGGCGTGTCGGCGGAGCGCACGGCATCGGCGTGGATCCTGACAGCGGCATGCTGCACGCCGGCGCTGACCCTCGGCGTGATGGCCAGGCGGTGGCGTTCTAACTGCGCTGCACCGCGGCGGGTGTAGGCTGCGGGCATGGCAGCCGCGCCCACCATCAAGCATGTCGTCGTCCTGATTCAGGAGAATCACACGACCGATAACTACTTTCGATCGATGGCACCCTACGGCGCCAACGTGGTGGCCAATTGGCCGATCGCGGTCAATCCGCCAGCATCGGACCAGCCGCACGATCGACACGCCTACTGGCAGTGGCTCACTCACCAGATCACCGGCGCCCACGTCCAGTTTGACACGCTGGTGGATCTCCCGTTCTACGCCTACCTGGCCGCGAGCGGCGCCTTTGTGGAGAACCACTGTTCCGGCTTTGGCACCAACTCCACCCCCAACCACTTGCTGTTGGTCGGCGGTCAGTCGCCGACGCTACGCAATCCGCCTCGCGGGCAGCCTTCGCCGCTGTGGGACATGCCGTCCGTGCTGGGACAGGCGGGTGACCACGGCGTGACCTGGCGGGCGTACACCGGGCGCTCGCAGTACCCGCTGGACTTCTACACTCAGCTCAAAGGCTCGCCGAATATCGTGTCCGTGGCGAACTTCGCGGCGGATGCTCGAGCGGGCAAGCTCCCCACGCTCAGCTATATCTGGCACGACTCACCTCTCGACGAACATCCGCCGGCCAATGTCACTCTCGGGCACGACGCCATCTGGCAAGCAGTCGATGCCGTGGTCAAGGCGAATCTGTGGACCGACACGGTGTTCATGCTCACCTGGGATGACTGGGGCGGCTACGACGACCATGTCGCGACACCGAATGTGGAGATCACTCCAGACGGCATCCAGTGCGCGTTTGGCCCGCGCGTGCCGCTCCTGATGTTTGGCGGTCATGTCAAACCGGGCATCGATAGTCGATGGAGCTCGCACGTGAGCATTCCCAGGACCGTCTTGCAGCTGCTCGGCTTGCCTGCGCTGGGCGTGCCCCGTCTCGACCAGGCTGGCGGTCTGGCCGACCTGGTTGTGGCTGGCGTGTCAAATCCCGCGCCACCACCGTTCGGAACCGCCCTGAACATGCCACCGGTGCCGAGCCCGACCCCACCGCCGAACCCCCTCCCGCCTCCACCGGTGGCGAGCCCGACGCCGGTGCCACGCATCATCCTGCGCAATGGCAAGACCTTGCCGCCACCGAACGACGCGCCGCTACCGCACGCCGCGCCGACTCGTCCTCCGAAGCGGCATCCACGGCGTCCGGTGCGCTCAGTCGGCTAGATCGATCGATCCAGGTCGATCGTTCGACCGGCCCGACCCCAATCCATCTCCACCACACCGATCAGCTCCTGCAGTTGCTGGAGCCTGGCTGCGGCATAGTTCGCCTGGCGGACCGCCACATCCGCCCGCTCGCGCACGGACGCGGGCAGATCCGGCGTGCGGCGCAGGAGCTGGACACTCCCGCTCACCGCGCTCAAGGCATTGGCCAGCTCATGCTGGGCGGTGAAAGCAGCCAGCAGCGCCCCCGCCAAGCGTGCCCGTTCCTGACCGACCAGCACCGCCGCCGCCAGACTCGCCAGCATCTCGAGGACCGTCGCGTCGTCGTCCGCGAGGGACGAGTTGGGTGCAAACGAGCTGACCGACAGTGTGCCCAACAAGCGACCCTCGTGCTGCAGCGGCAGCGCCACGACCAGCTGCGCGCCGGCTCGCCCGGCCGGCGTCGTCTGGCCCACGAGGCGCTGGTAGTCTGTCACCACCACCACGCGGCGCTCGACCGCTGCGCGGCCGCTAGCGCTGCGGGTCAGGTCCAGGCGCGTGCCGGCGCTGGCGGAGGGCAGGAAGCTCTCGACCTGCAAGAGCGCCTGCTGAGCTGGATCCCAGCGCGCGACGCCGCCATCGTCCATGCCCAATAGGCTCACGCCAGCTTCGACCAGCGCCCGCAGGACACGCTCGGGCTGCGGCTCCGCGGACAGCCGGCGGGCGACGGCCAGCAGTCCGTCACGGCGCTGCTGCTGCCGCACCTGTTCGATAGAGACGACGCGTCGGTCGAGCTCAGCCATGGCGAGGGCGGCGAGGTCGTGGAGCGTGGCGACCTCCTCGGCCGTCCAGGTGTGCGGCCGCGTGTCCAGCCCACAGAACGCACCCAGCACGTGGCCTTCGGAGCTGATCAGAGGAACGCCGGCGTAGGCCACCGCGCCGAGCTCGGCGACGGCCCGGTTGGCCCGCAGCAGGGGATGCTCACGGGCATCCGCGACCAGCAGTGGCGCGCCTGAGGCCACAACGTGCTGGCAAAACGAATACGACAGCGGCGTCTGTCGCCACGAGGCCCACGGCTCGGGCAAGCCGACGAATCCGGCGAACACCTGGCGGTCCGGCTCGACCAGTGTGACCAGGGCAATTGGCGCGCCCAGAGCGCGGCTGGCCAGGCGGGCAAGGCGGTCGAACGCCTCGTCGTTGGATGTATGTGGCAGGGCCCGACGCCGCAGTGCGGCCAGCCGGGCAGGATCGCCCAGCGGCTCGGCATCGTCAGAATGGGCCATCAAAGCGAACCTGCCAGGCTGGCTCCAACGATTCGCGGGCCTGTTGGCCGTGGGCTGCCCTCAGACGGCTCCTCGGTGATCCCAATCGCGTCATAGGCGGCCAGGCCAGCGGGGGCACGGGCGAGGATGGTTCCATCGCCTCTCGCGCCCACCCGGAAGAGACCGCCGCTGTCGCGCGTTCCATCCGGACGCACGAACCAGAGCTGGTAAGCGCGGTCAGGCGGCAGCTGCGGCAAACGACTGACGACGACCAGCATCTGGTCACTGGCCACGTCGACGTAGGCGCGCCCGCGTGCGTCGTTGTCGCCGGCCGGCGCCAGCGGCAGGCCCTGTGCGTGGGCAACCAGCGCGTCGATCTCCCGCTGCTTTGCCAGCTCTGCCTGGAGCTGGACGATCCAGCCGCCCAGGGCCAGGCCCAACACCGCCACCAGGCCTGGCACGACCAGCCATTTGACCGAGCGCGGGACGTGGTCTGGACGAGCCCATCTGCCCAGGACCGCCGGCCGCGGCTGCGCGCCCGCTGAAGCCGCCAGATCGGTCACGCGGTGCGTGGGCATCGGCTGGGTCCCAGCGACGAGCGGCAGGCGGACGGTGAAGGTGCTGCCCACGCCCGGCTGGCTGTCCACAGTGATCGTCCCGCCGTGTTGTTCCACGATCCACCGGGCACCCATCAAGCCGATCCCGGTGCCTTCGATCGGACCCGCCGCGTGGCGGCCTCGATAGAACGGTTCAAACAGGTGGCGTGTCTCGGCTTCCGAGATTCCAACACCCTCGTCATGCACGGCGACCACCGCCCAGCGCCCGTCTGCTTCCTCAGCCAGCCAGACCCGCACCAGGATCTGGCCGCCGGCCGGACTGTACTTGATCGCGTTGGACACCAGATTGCCCAAGACCCGCGCCACCCGGGCGCGGTCCCAGGTCCCGACCAACACCGACTGCTGCGTCTCCAGCCGCAATGCATGGTCCAGCGCGACCGGCTCGTACTCGCCGAGCACGTCCCGAATCAGCGCCACCAGGTCCACCTGCTCACGGCGCAGTTCCAGCGGCTGGCCCGCCTCGAGCGCGCGCAGGTCCCGCAGCTGGTCCAGCATCGCCGCCGCGCGCGAGGCTGCGCCCTCGATGCGCTGCAGCCCCTGCATGCGGTCAGTCGCCTCGGACCGCATGGTGTGCCGCTGCAGCATTTGCGCATACCCTTTCATTGTCGTCAGCAGCCCTCGCAGGTCGTGCGAGAGGGACGTCACGAAAAGCTCTTTATTCTGGTCCAACTCAGCGTGGACGCGCAGGGCGGCCTGAAGCTCGGCCACCTGCTCCCCGGAATCCCACGCTGCCTCGCGGTCGCGCAGGCGTGCGACCCACTGGGCGACGATCATTCGGCTCAGAAAGGCGACCGTCAACACGACCAACAGCATGGCCACAGCCTTGGCCAGCAGCCAGCGGGACAGGCCCTGCGACGGAGGGTCGATCAGGTAGTCCAGCCCCACGGCAGCGACGTACAGCACAAGAGCACTTGCCCACACCAGGTGGCGCTGGCGGCGGAGCAGTCCCCGCTCCTCCTCGGACAGGTCCTCGTCACGCGCGCGAAGCCCTTGCACCAGTCGCTCCAGAGTCGCTCGCCATCCCTGGCGCGCCACGCTATCTTCTCCCGCAGCCCGTGGGCCGCCGGCTCATCGTACCGACTCAGCCAGGCGCGGTCCACGTGGCGGGCCGAGGCCGGACCACCTTCTCAGCGGCGGGCCGTTGCTCGAGCGCTGGCGGATTGGCGAATGACCACGTACGCCTGGCTGGCGAGATCGTCCGACAAGCCCGGATACAACCAGGCTTGACGAGGCCCACGGCGCAGCTCGAAGTAGTACTGAAGGGGATAGCTCGACTGCGTGGAGTCGCCCGGGATGGTGGCCGAGTACGCGCCATCCCGGCCAGACATGGCCACGACACAGAACGCCTCTGCCTGGTTGACGTGACGGTAGTGCAACTGAACTGACGTCGAGACCCGCTCGAGGGCCGGTTGACTGTGCAGCTCGATGCTGACTGGCTGACCCGGCGCGAAGCCGAGAGGCGGCACATGGGTGAGGTTCAGCGAGGGCGGCGCCTCCTCCTCGAGCTCAGCCAGCGGCAGTGTGGCGGCCGACTGCGGAGCGGTCGGGGACTCGCGCACCCGCCGATACTCGGCGTCCATGTCGGCCAGATCGGCATCAATGCCCGCCAGCCGGTCCGCCCAGTGGCCACGCTGCCACGCTTCCCGACCGACGGTGATGTCATCCCGGTAGACGCGTCCGTGCTCCGCCGCCTCGGCCCAGGCCGCGCGCGCCAGGCCGTAGTGCTGCAGCGCTTCGCGCAGTCGCAGCGGCTCGGCCGTCCGCTTCCAGAGCGCGTAGGCCACCCCCGCGCGCAGTTTGCTGGCGAAGAAGCGCCCGATCTGGGCCTGGACGACGACGTCGGCAGCCAGCCGTCGAAACTCCGGTGCGTCAGGGTAGGCAACCGTCTC
>CBJLVJ010000046.1:0-9948 GCA_966426465.1 uncultured bacterium
GCCGGGCGCGGTGAGCGCGGCGGCGGTAATGGCGGGCGTCGGCCGTACCCGTCGCTGTACGCCGTGCCGCGCCATTTTCGAGACGTTCCGGCAGGCGTGGGCGGCATCTGGAGTCGACGTCGGGCGGAGCCAGGAATCGTGGAGCGAGCTGGAAGACTGGTATCTGCGAGAGGGTGCCGGCATGATTTCACGCAACGAGCTCGGCGCGAGCTGCACCGCACAGCCGACGCGATCCACCGCCGCCTGTACAACCTTGGGCTCCATTCGTGCCACCGTTGGGGCTGGCGGGCAACTGTGGCTCGGCGATGCATGCCGGCACGACCTCTGGCGCGGTTAACGCGAACTCACAGCCGCGCCTCACGAGCTTCGGAAGACAAGCTGATCCCATACGGGGTCGTCCTATCCCGTGGGGTGGTGGCGCGACTACCTGGAGGCGCGGTGCGGACCACCCCTCGACGCGGGGACGTGCCGAGCGGCGCCCGGCAATACTCGAGTCACTGATCGAGAGGGGGTGGCGGCTGGGATGGCTCGTCCCGAGGTGGTCTTGCTGCAAATGGGCGGTCCCGCCAGGCTCGGCGAGCTTCGACCGTTCTACCAGCGACTTTTCGGGGACCCGGATCTGATCCAGCTGCCGGCCGCTATCCGACCCGCCCAGCCGACGCTCGCCCGGATCATGGCGCTGGTGCGCGGTCGCAGCATGCGCCGGCGGTATGCGCAGATCGGTGGTGGCTCACCGCTGCTTGCCCACACGACGGGCCTGGCCCATGCGGTCGAGCGCGAGCTCGCGAGGCGTGGCGACCCCACATCAGTCCACATCGCCATGCGATACTCCGAGCCTTCGGCTACAGCCGTGGTGGCCGATCTGCAGGCGCGTGGCGTTGAGCAGGTCGTGCTGTTTCCGCTCTACCCGCACTGGAGTCGCTCGACCACCGGTTCGTCCGTGGCGGACTTCCGCCGCGCGGCAGGAGCCAGGGGCTACCGCGGCAGGATCGACCTGGTGCCAGCCTGGGGCTCGGATCCGCGCTACATCAACCTGCTGATCAGCCAGATCGAGGCCACGCGCGCGCAGCTCGCCGACGCAAGCGATGGCCCGATCCACCTGCTCTTGAGCGCTCACGGACTGCCGGTCCGCTACGTCCAGCGCGGTGATCCATACCCCGCCCAGGTCCGCGAAACCGCCGCGAGCGTCGCCGCGCAGGTGTCCGGCTTCGCGGGCTGGCATCTCGGCTTCCAGAGCCGTATGGGCCCCGTGCGCTGGCTGGGCCCTGCGACCGACCTGGTGCTCGCAGACATCGCCGCGCTGGACGCGACGGGCATCGTCGCCGTGCCGCTCGGGTTCGTCTCGGATCACATCGAGACCCTGTACGACCTGGACATTCTGTACCGCGGCCAGGCGCTGGCGCTCGGCATAGCGCACTTCCGACGCGTGCCGACCTTCAACGCCGATCCGACGTTCGCTTCGATCGTTGCCGACCTCGTCAGCCGGACGACGGTTGCAGTCGCGGCCGCGTAGCCAGCCGACCATGCTGCGCTACGTCGGGCCCATCGCCGAGCGAGTCGAGAGAGCCCTGCTCAACCTGGACCTGCAGCGCCGCATCGCGGTGTTCGTCAGCAGTATTGTGCTGGCGCTGGTGCTGGGCTTTGCCTATCTGGGCTGGCAGGCGGTTGCGCAGAGTACCGACGCCACCCTTCAGGAGCGCCGCGCGATGGCCATTGTCACCGCCCGCCACCTTGACGACTTCGTCGGCGACGCCCAGGCCAGTCTGGCCGTGGTCGCTACCGAGCTGCTCGAGGGGCATGGCGACCTTGACCACGCCGCCGCCCAGACGCTGGTCGAGCGATCGATAGCGCACACCCACATGTTCTTCGCGAACCTGGTGGTGCTCAGCTCCGACGGCCAGCTCATCGCGGCGGCTCCACCGCCGTCCACGCCTCGGTTCAGCCAGGCGGCGCAGGCGATCGTGGACGAGGCCGTGCGCACGGGCCGGCCCACCGTTTCGGACCGCCTGCGGACCCCCGTGGGCGACTCGGATGGCGTCCTGTTCATTGTCCCGGTCCAATCGAGCGAGCGCGTGGTGGGTCTGGTCGTCGGCGTGATGGCGCTGCCGCACCCGTCGATCACTGGCGCGGCTGGGAGCCTCGAGCTTGGCCGCACCGGCCATATGGAAGTCATCGATGCCGATGGTCGAGTGCTTGCCGCGCGGGGCATGGACATCGTCGACCTCGAGCAAGAGGCCGGACACCCGGACTTCTACGCTCCGCTGCAGGCTGCGCGTGCAGTAGCCGTCGGTCGCGCCTACTCCAGCCACGAGCGGGAGTGGCACATCATGGCCTTCGCGCCCCTGTCGAACGCGCCCTGGGGCGTTGGTGTCGGCCAGACCGAAGCCGAGACGTTCGCCCCCGCCGCGGCCCTGCGCGACCGCATCCTGAGCGCCGCCGCCGTGGCGCTGGCGGTGACGTTGTGCCTGGCCTGGCTCGGGACGCAGAGCGTGGTCAAACCGGTGCGCGCGCTCACGCGCGCAGGCGAGCGGATGGCGACTGGTGATCTTTCACAGCCCATCGCGCTGAGCCAGGCCGACGAAGTCGGTCGCCTCGCCCACGTGCTCGAGACCGTTCGCCAGAGGCTCCGCCACAGCCTCGATGAGACCGCCCGCTGGAACAGGCACCTCGAAGATCGAGTCCGCTGCCGGACGCGCGAGCTGGAAACCAGCAACCGCCACCTGCGGACGATGATGGCCGTAGCCACCGCGGCCAATGCTGGCTCAGACCACGAGGTGGTATTGCACACGGCCCTGAAGGAGCTCGTCGAAGCGCTGGAGGTTCGTGGCGGCTGGGTGTCGTTGTACGACGACGACCACCGCGAGCTGCGTATGGTGACCGATTACCACGTTCCGAAAGCGATCTTGAGCCTCGAGGCGAGCGTCAGTCATCCAGGCGCGGCGTGCCTCGAGTCGCTCGGATCGACCGAGGTGAGATGTGCAGTCCGCCACCAGTGCCCGCTCGTCGCGGCCAGAGATCGGGTCACCCGCGGCGGGGCGTGCTGGAGTGCGCCGATCCGTATGGACGACCAGGCGCTTGGCGTGCTGGTCCTGGTCAGCCGCGCGCGACAGCGCCTCGACGCGGAGGCGCTGGCCCTGCTGCAGGGCGTCGCCCAGCAGATCGGCATGGCCTTCCAGAAGGCGCGCCTGGCGGAGGACCGCGCACGGCTTGAGGCCGCCCGGCGGATGGAGGTCCTGCGCGCCGAGCTCCTTGCGTCAATCTCCCACGAGCTGCGGACCCCACTCGGGTTCATCAAGGGCTACGCCACCACCTTGCGGCGCGAGGACGTCCACTGGAACGCGGCCCAACAGGCTGAGTTCCTCGAGATCATCGACCAGGAAACCGACCACCTGACCCAGCTGGTCGACAGCGTGCTCGACATCGCGCGCGCTCAGGCCGGGCGGATGAAGCTCAGCTGGGAACCCCTCAACCTCGAGCAGCTTGCACGCCGCTCGGTCGAGCGCATGAACGGCTCGCTGGCCGGCCGCGAGGTGCGGATCCGCTCGGAAGCCGTGCCGTTGGTCGAGGCGGACCGCTCGCGTTTCGAGCAGGTGCTGCTCAACCTGCTGCAGAACGCGGTCAAGTACTCCCCATCCGGAAGCCCGATCGACGTGACGATCAGTGGCACCGGCGCCGGGGTCGACGTCGCGGTCCTGGATCGTGGGGTCGGCATCTCCGAGGCCGAAGCCGATCGGATTTTCGAGCCGTTCTATCGCACACCAGGCGCAGCAACCAACGCCGTCGACGGCTCAGGCCTGGGCCTGGCTGTCAGCCGCGCCATCGTCCAGGCGCACGGTGGACAGATCTGGGCCGCGCCGCGCGACGGCGGCGGCACTGGCGTACACGTGAGCGTGCCAAGCCGGCGAATCAACCACGAGGTGGTCGACCATGCAGTCTAGTCAGAAGCGCATCCTGGCAGTGGATGACGAGCAGCGCTACTTGCGCCTGATGCGGGTCAACATGGAGGCAGCCGGTTATGCCTTCACCGGGGCAAGCTGCGCCCAAGAGGCCATCGACCTGCTGGTCAAGGATGCATTCGACCTGGCGGTCTTTGATGTGCGCATGCCTGGCATCGATGGATTCGCGCTGATAGAGACGGTGCGCGAGTTCAGCGACGTGCCGATCATCTTCGTCACAGCCATGGGTGAGGAGACCGACAAGGTTCGCGGGCTGACGCTTGGCGCCGACGACTACATGGTCAAGCCATACGGCGCGCCGGAGCTCCTGGCGCGGGTTGAGGCTGTGCTGCGCCGGTACCGTCGTGCCGAAGGCAACAGCGCACAGGTGGCGCTTGGAGGCTTGCGGATCGACCTCGCCCAGCACCGCGTCTTCCGCGATTCGACCGAAGTACGCCTGTCACGCATGGAGTACAGGCTGCTGGCGGACCTGGTACGCCATCATGGCAAGGTCGTGCCCCAGGACCAGCTCGTGCGTGAGGTCTGGGGTCCGGCGTATGACGAGAACTTCGAAGGTCTGCGGGTTTACATCTATCGATTGCGCCAGAAGCTCGAGACGGATCCCGACGATCCGCGGTATCTGGTGACCTTCCCGGGCGTGGGCTACATGGTGAAGGCGCCCGAGGCCCAGATGGGCTGTACGCGCTAATGGAGCACAGGTCCGCACGCGGCTGTCGCGGGTCCGGGTACCTGGTTGTCGTCGGGCTCAGCCACCGCACCACGCCGCTCGAGATCCGCGAGCGGATGAGCCTTCAGCGACATCAGTGGCAATCGGCTACCCCCGTACCGTCAGTCTTGCTCAGCACATGCAACCGGGTCGAGGTCTACGCGTGGACCGAATCGCGCCCGGCCAAACTTGCTCAGCGCCTGGCACGCGCGCTGGCTCGAGCCGGAGGCATGAGGTACGCCGATCTCGCGCCGCACCTGTACACGCGCACCGGTATGGCCGCGCTGGTCCACCTGGTGCGAGTCGCGGCCGGGCTCGATTCACTTGTCCTGGGCGATGAACAGATCCGAGGCCAGGTGGGGCATGCGTGTGAGGAGGCGCGCGGCCTGTCTGCGCTGCCGAGCCCGATCGACAGCATCTTCGGACGCGCCCTCGAGGCGGGCAGGAAGATCCGCGCGCGGACTCCACTCGGGCGACATCCGTCGGTTGCTCAGGCAGCGCTGTTCGTCGCACTCCGGCTGCTGGGTCCAACTGGCCTCGACGGCAGGGCCGTGCTCGTGCTGGGCGCGGGCGGAATGGCCAAGGCCGCGGCGCAAGCGCTCCTGGCCAGCAATGCACAGGTGATACTGCTCAATCGCACCGCGGAGCATGCCGCGCGCCTGGCTCGTGCGCTGGGCCAGGGCGTGCGGTCCGACAGCCTCGACGCCCTGCCGCGACTGCTGCCGCGAGCCGCCATGCTGGTCGGTGCAACCGCGTCGCGTCAACCGGTGGTGTCCGCCAGTACGGTGGAAGAGGCGCTGGTCGGGCGGACCGAGTCGCGCCTGCTGGTGGTCGACATCGCCGTGCCGCGCGACGTCGAGGCCACAGTACGCGGTCTGGATGGCGTGCAGCTGCTGGACCTGGATGACCTGGAGCAGATGTGTCCGCTGGACTCCGAGCTGCGTCGAATCGAAGTGTCAGCGGCGGAGTGTGCCGCACGCGAGGAGGCAGCGCGCATCGACCGCTGGCTGTGTTTGCGCGCGTGCGTGCCGGCGGTGGTCGAGCTGCGCCAACGCGGCGAGGAGATCCGTATGCTCGAGCTGCGCCGCGCCCGCCGCGGCCTGCGCGACCTGACGCCCGAGCAACGCGCCGCGGTCGACGCGGTCACGGGCGCGATCGTCAACAAGCTGCTGCACGGTCCGACGGTTCTGCTCCGCGAGGGGCAATCCCGTGCACGAGTCGACGAACTGCTCCAGCTCCACACCGTCTCACGCGGGAGGGACCACTCATGACCGACACGCCGTACCTACCCGCGCGAGGCGCGAGCTTTTTTGATGTTGACTTCGATCAGACGCCATTCACACTGGCATGGGAGATCACGCGCGCGTGCGGCCTGGCCTGTGTGCATTGCCGCGCCGAGGCCATGCCCTTCCGTGATGCTGGCGAGCTGACCACCGACGAGGCGTTTGGCCTCATCGACCAGGCGGTCGACCTCGGTGGGCCCATTCTCGTGGTCACGGGTGGGGACCCGCTCATGCGACCGGACGTCTACGACCTGCTCCGATACGCGGTCAGCCAGGATCTTCGCGTCGCGCTGTCGCCAAGCGCCACCGGTAGACTCACCCGCCCGGCCCTGGAGCGCGTAAAGGCAGCCGGCACGCACATGCTCCACCTCAGCCTCGACGGTGCGTCGGCGGAAACGCATGACCGCTTTCGCGGAGTCCGCGGGTCCTACGAGCGGACGATTGCCCGCATGCGCGACGCCGCCGAACTGGACCTGCTGTTGCAAATCGGGACGACGGTCAGCCGCCACAACCTTTCCGAGCTGGCCGCGATCGGCGACCGTGTGGCCCGCATCGGGGCGACCGTCTGGACGGTCTTCTTTCTGGTACCCACCGGTCGCGGCCAGGCGGCTGACATGCTCACTCCAGTCCAGCACGAGCAGGTCTTACACTGGCTGCACGAGTACGCTCGCTCGGCCCCGTTCCACGTGCGCACCATCGCCGCTCAGCACTACCGCCGCGTGGTGATTCAATCCCGCAACGCGGCCAGCACATCGACGGAGCCACGCTGGGAGTACACCGGCGCCGGCTTCAGCGCGCGAGTACACAAGCGCGCCTCGGCCACGCGTGGAGTCAACGACGGCAACGGGTTCTGCTTCGTCAGCCACGTCGGCGACGTCTATCCGTCAGGCTTCCTGCAGATCAAAGCCGGCAATGTGCGTGAGCAGACGCTCAGCCAGATCTACCGCGACTCTCCGCTGTTCCGCAGCTTGCGCGATCCTTCGCGGCTCAAGGGTAAGTGCGGCGTGTGCGAGTATCGTGCCGTCTGCGGCGGCAGTCGCGCCCGAGCGTTCGCGATGACCGGCGACCATCTGGCCTCAGATCCAAGCTGCGTCTACACCCCGCCGGCCATAGCCTCGTGAGAGTTGGGATCGTCGGCGGCGGCATCACCGGACTCAGCGCGGCGTATGCGCTCGAGCATGAGCCGGTGGACACCGTCCTGTTCGAATCCAGCAGTCGCTGTGGTGGGAAAGTCCAGACCGACTACCCGGGCCACCTGGTCCTGGAGCGCGGACCCGACGCGCTGTTCGTGCGAAGCTCGTTCGCGCTGGACCTCCTGGCCGAGCTCGGGCTAGGCGACGAAGTCGTGCGCGCGGACCCCCACCACCGCAAAACGACGATCCTCCGCGGAGGGCGATTCCATCCGCTGCCGGAGGGCATGGAGGGCGGCGTCCCACGATCGATCTGGCCGATGGCCACCACGCGCTTGCTCTCGCCGCTGGGCAAGGCCAGAGCTGCTGCCGAAGTCCTGTTGCCGAAGGCCACCACGGGCGGAGCTGACGAATCCGTCGATTCCTTCATTCGGCGTCGATTCGGCGCGGAGGTCGCCGAACGCGTCGCGGCGCCACTGCTCGGCGCGATTTACACCAACGACACGCGCCGGCTGAGCCTGATGGCCACCGTGGCGCACCTGCGCGCGTACGAGCAGGAGCATGGTAGTTTGTTGCTCGCATCACTGCGCGGCCGTCTGCCAGGTGTGCGCCCAACCGCGCAGGGCCAGCCAGCGCCCAGTCCGTTCGTCGCGCTCCGCGGAGGGCTCACACGCCTCGTCGAACGTCTCCAGGCGGGGGCGGCGCGCACAGACGTACGGGTCAACACGTCGGTCGTCAGCATCGTTCCGATTGCCGGCGGCTACGACCTGGGGCTGAGCACCGGCCAGCACGAGACAGTTAACCGCGTCATTCTGGCTACCCCCGCGTTCGTCACTGCCGACCTGCTGGAGTCGCTCAGTCCGGCCGCGGCGGCCGGACTGCGAAGAATCCGATACGCGTCGGCGAGCGTGATTGCGCTCGCCTATGCGGCCAGCACACAGCTGCAGGTGCCGGCCGGCAGCAGCGGCTTCCTGGTCTCTCGGGGCGAGCGGTCGAACATGGCGGCGTGCTCGTGGACGTCCCGAAAGTGGCCGCACAGCGCGCCCGGCGGCGAGCTGGTTGTGCGCTGCCATCTGCACCCGGAGGAGAAGCCGTGGTTGTCAGATATGAACGACCCGGCGCTCATCGAGAGCGTGCGCGCCGAGTTGCGTGAGCTGGTCGGGTTGGATGCGGAGCCCATTCTGAGCAGAGTGTATCGCTGGCCACGTTCCATACCCTCGTACGACGTGGGGCATCGCGAGCGCGTGCGCGCGATTGAAGCGGCTATCCAGGCGTTCCCCGGCCTGCTGCTGGCCGGCGCCGGCTATTACGGCGTCGGTCTGCAGGACTGCATGTGGCAGGGCGTGGCGGCAGCCGGCAAGTGCTGCTACGAGTGCATGCCGGTCCGGGCATAAACGGCAGCGCTTCCGCTGGGGCGTCGCCGGCCGATGCACATTGTAACTGACTGTTAACGCCCCCCATTGGCCCGTTCACTGGCCCGTAATTGGCCACTCAGGATACTGGCTGAGACCCATGCTGAAGATCTCGTCGTCCCGCGCCCGAGCGGGGCTTGTCCTCGGGGTCGTGCTGGCGACGCTCGGCGTGGTGGTCGGGTGCTTCGCGCAATCCGCCTTGAAGTCGACGACGGCCGCCAGGAACCCGGTCGAAGACGGGCGTGGGCTGTTCCAGTCGGAGTGTGTCACCTGCCACGGCGACAGGGGCGACCGGATTCCAGTCGCGCCGTTGAACTCACGCGACTTTCTGGACTCTCGTGGCGACGCCACGCTGGTGGCGGTGATTGGTGAGGGCAAGGGCGTCATGCCAGCGTGGGGCAAGGCCCGCGGTGGTCCACTGACCGACGATCAGATCCGCGCAGTCGTGGCCTACCTGAGCAGCGCCGCCAATCGTAGCAGCCCGATTGTGCTGGCGAGCACCGGCCAGGCGCTGTTCCAGTCGGAGTGCACCACGTGCCACGGCGACAGCGGTGATCGGGTGCCAGTGGCGCCGCTCAATGTCAAGGCGTTTCTCGATAGTCGCTCCGATGCGCAACTGGCAGATGTGGTGGCGCACGGCACGGGTGTCATGCCGCCATTTGGCAAGCGCCCGGGTGTGGCGGCCGGCTTCAGCGATGACCAGGTCACGGCGGTGGTGGCCTACCTCCGCACCAACCTGGACGCGGGTGTCGGCGGTCGCGTGACGCGTGGCCGCTCGCTGTATTTGAGTGACTGTCTCAGCTGTCACGGGGAGAAGGGCGACCGCGTGCCCAACGTGCTGCTCGCCTCACCGGACTACCTGCGCAAGGAAGGCGACGTCCTGCTCGCGCAGGTCGTGATCGACGGCAAGGGCACGATGCCTGGCCTGCTGCGCGCGAAAACGGCCGCTTTTGACATCGAAGACATCAATGCGCTGCAGACGTACCTGAAGACCTGGGCCGGATTGCCGGCGAGCGTCGCCCTGCCTGGCAGTGGCGGTACCCAGGTGACGGCAGCAGCCGCCACTGCGCCTGCGACCACGCCCGCAGCTACTGCGCCCGCGAAGACGGCCGCCGCCACTGCGCCCGCGAACACGCCCGCAGCCAACGCGCCCGCGAACACGTCCGCGGCGGCTGCGCCGGCCAAAGCCGTGGCCCAGGGTAAAGACATTTTCGGCCAGAAGTGTGTCGGCTGCCACGGCGCGAAAGGCGACCAGATGGGCGCCGTCAAGCTGATGGACGCCGGGTTCCTCCAGCAGCGCGGCGATCAGGCGCTGCAGCAGACGATTTCGACCGGCAAGGGCGGCATGCCGGCGATGGGTAAAGACAAGGGTGGCACGCTGGCCGGCGACGACATTGCCGCTGTGCTGGCGTACCTGAAATCGCAGGCTGGGATTGACGCACCAGGTGGCAGCGCGGCTCC
>CBJLVJ010000047.1:0-9938 GCA_966426465.1 uncultured bacterium
CACGCGCTCATATCGGCGATCGCAGCGCAGTGTGTGTACACAAGCGCCGCCAGGTACCTCCCAGATCCGCGCGGTCCCGTCAGAGCCGCCGCTCGCCAGCATCCGCCCATCCGCGCTCAGCGCCACACCCCACACCGGGCCGAGATGGCCTTGAATGGTAGCAAGCAACTGTTCGGTTGCTGTCTCCCATAACCGCACTGTGCCGTCAAAGCCGCCGCTCGCGAGCAACCGACCATCTGAGCTCAGAGCTACACCCCACACTCCGCCGGCAGAGCCTTGCAGGCTTGCAAGCAACTGACCGGTTGCTGCGTCCCAGAGCCGCACTGTGCCGTCAAAGCCGCCGCTGGCCAGCACCCGCCCGTCCGCGCTCAGCGCTACGCCCCAGACGCCACTGGTGTCGCCCGCGATGGTCGTCTGCAGGCCCTTGTTGGGCAGATGCCAGAGGCGTACGGTTCCGTCGAAGCCGCCGCTCGCCAGCAGTCGCCCTTCGCCAGTCAGCGCCACGGCCCGAACCTCGCCGGTGTGGCCGTGCAAGATCGTCAGAAGCTTTCCGGTGGGCGCTTCCCACAGTCGGATCGTGCCATCTTCGCCGCCACTGGCCAGTGTTCGCCCATCGGTACTCAATGCGACGCCCCGCACGCCGCCAGTGTGGCCATGCAATGCGGCGAGCGCACGCCCGGTGGGCGCTTCCCACAGTCGCACTGTCCCGTCATACCCTCCGCTTGCCAGGAGTCGCCCGTCCGTACTCAACGCCACGCTCCGCACGCCGCCAGTGTGACCTTGTAACGTGGCGAGCAGGCGCCCGCTCGGCACATCCCACAACCGGATTGTCCCATCAAAGCCGCCACTGGCCAGGAGCTGCCCATCTGCGCTCAGCGCCAGGCCCCAGATGCCGCTCGTGTCACCTTGCATTGTGGCCAGGGGCCGCCCGGTAGGCGACTCCCATAGCCGCATCATCCCGTCGTAGCCGCTGCTGGCCAGGAGCCGCCCGTCTGCGCTCACCGCCAGGCCCCAGATCACGCCAGCATGCCCTTGCAGTGTTGCCATCAGGCGCTCGGAGGGCACCTCCCACAACCGGAGGGTCCCGTCAAGACTGCTACTGGCCAGTATCCGCCCGTCCGCGCTGAGCGCCACGCGCACTCCGCCAGTGTGGCCCGGCAACGTGGCGAGCGGCTGCCCCTCGGGCGCCTGCCACAGTCGTACCGTCCCGTCGTACCCGCCGCTGGCCAGGATGCGTCCGTCCGCGCTCAGCGCCACACCCGTGACTCCCCCCGCATGGGCCTGTAACGTGGCCGGGGGATGCCCGCCACTGGTAAGCGAAGCGGTAGAGTGCCCACGGTCTGCCCGTCGCCGTGCCCACCGCTCAGCAGCATCACCGCCCGCGGCGAAGGGCGCCTGCCAGAGTCGCACCGTCCCGTCGTAGCCGCCGCTGGCCAACAGGCGCCCGTCCGCGCTGAGCGCCAGACCCCATATCACCCCGGTGTGGCCTTCCAGGGTAGCCAGCAGCTGTCCACTCGGCGCCTCCCACAACCGTACCGTCCCATCCCAACTGCCGCTGGCCAGAAGCCGACCATCGGCGCTCACCGCCACTCCGTAGACTGGGCCCGAGTGGCCTGGCGGAGTAGTCACCAGCTGACCTCCCGGTAATTCCCACACCTGGACAATCCCGTCCATTCCGGCGCTCGCGAGCAATCGGCCGTCGTCACTCAACGCCACACCCCACACGGGCCCGGTATGGCCATGCAAAGCCAGCAGCGCTGCACGGTCCGCCACGCGCCACAGCCACACTTCACCGGCGGCCGTGCCCGCTACCAGGTACGCGCCGTCGCGACTGAGCGCCAGGGAGATGGGCAGGCTAAAGGCCTCGGTCAGCGCGGCCTCGACCAGCAGCGCGCCCGCCAGGCTGGCATCCTGGGCATCTACCCCCGCCAGGTACGCCTGCCGAACCGCGAGTCGACTGAGGTCAATAGTGCGCAGCTCACCGCGCGCCAGTCGCAGAAGGTTGACCACATTGCCAGGCCCGTAGCCATGCCCGGTGGCCGGGCGAGTGCGCCAGGCGTCGAGCAAGCCCAGCAGCCGCTGCTCCGCTCCCTCGGGGCCAAATACGCTCTGGAGGCGCTGCACGATCGGCTCGCCGATCAGCCGTTCCTGTGTCTGCCGCACGTAGTCTTTGGCCTGCGCCTTGATGAGCGTCTGCTCGATCAGCAGCACCGGTTGGCCAAGCGTGATCTCGTCCACCACTTCCTCGACCAGCCGGTCGGTCACGTACTCGAGCACGACCGATTGCAGCGTGAACGCAGCAGGCCCAGCCGTCTCAGCGCGCTCTACGAGCGAGCGGCGGAGTAAAGCCTCGGCTGCTTCCAGGACGTCGCCGCGTCCCAAACGCCCCCCCAGTTCGGCGACGAGTTGAGCAATGCTGACGGGCTCGCGTTCTACGGCCAGCACGCGCAGCACCTTTTGCTCCATGCTTGAGCTTCGGTCAAGCTGCTCGGCGAGCAACCGGCGGATCCCCCCAAAAACGGTATCTGAGCCAACTTCGTCCAGGAAGGCGCCGAGCTCACCACCGAACAACTCACGGATGCTTTCGCCGACGACCTTCAACGCCAGCCCATTTCCCCCAAATCTGTCGACCAGACTGGCCCACTCGACTGTGCTCCCGGTCAGCCGTTTCCCGGCCAGCAAAACCTGACTCTCGGCAACCCCTAATCCGCCAAGGTGAAATGTACGTACGGCGCCGCCTTGAAGCGTCGAGCACTCGGGCGGCGATTCTCGGCTGGTCACCAGCACACAGCTTTGATGCCGCGCTTCGCCGATGGCCTGCAGCAACCTGCCATACCCGGCATAGCCCTCTCGATACCGGCCATGAGGATCGCCCGGCTCCAGCAGCGTCTCGAAGTTATCGAGCACCAGCAGGCTGGGGCGCTCGCGCAGCAAACGGAGGAGCAGTCTGATCTGCTCCCATTCGCCTTCCGGCGCCACGAGGTGCTGGTCGGACAGGAAGCCAATGGCTTCGGCCAACCAGTCGGCGGTGGGCAGGGCATCACGCAGGCTGCGCCAGTACGTGTAGTGGAAGGCAGGCGCAACGTCCTGAGCCAACCTCGAGGCCAGCATCGATTTGCCAATACCGCCCATGCCAAGCACTGTCGCCACTCGACAGTGCGCATCGAGCACCCACGCGCGAAGCGTCGCGAGCTCCGCGGCGCGGCCAACGAATCCAAGCACGTCTGGCGCCCCGCCCCAGTCTTCGGCGCGCTCGACAGGGCCACTGTCCGGTTCGCTGAGGGCTGGCAGCCCCTGGCTGACGTCATCGACACGTTCGGGAAGCTGGCGTGTGGCGTCGCGGGCGGCCACGAGCCGCGCGAGCCATCGCTCGTCGAAAGGTGTGCGCATCCGCGGCGCTTCTCGCTCTACTGCCACCCACAGCTGCTGCGCGTCGTCCGCCTCGCGGCCGGGTGTCAGGCTGCCGGTCTCGAGCAGCACCTCGACAAGGTCCTGGAGCCGTTCGGCGCTTGGATGGTTGATGCCAGCCTCCCAGTCCTGGACGGTGCGTCGCCCTGCGTTCAGCCGGTCGGCCAGGTCACGCTGGGTCAGACGCGCCCGCCCGCGGTAGCGCAGCAGGAGACCGGCGAACGACTCGGTCGGTTGGGAGGCGTTCATGGCGGGCGCCCTACAACATCGGCAGTCCGTGAGTTTATCAACGTTGCCTTGCGCGCGCGCGCGAAAGGCGCCTCAGGCGCAGCCCTGGGCCACACAAAGGCGAAGCAAGGCGCGCCTCCGGCCCCCCGAACAGGCGCGGCCTGGCACGTGTCCAGGTGTCTCGCACGCGGGACACTGGCTGCCACAAGGAGAGCTACAGCGATGACCTTTCCACAGCAGCCGGCAGTCGATAGTCCACGGGGCTCCCGCGACGGCGATGGAGCCGGCGATCACGACGAGCCGTATCGGTTCGGTTGGCGGCCGCGCGCCAGTGTTCCGTACCCCTTCAATACCCGGCAATATGCTCGTCTGCTCATTCTGCGTGGTCGCCTCAAAGACGGCGCTGAACGCGGCGAACTCGCCACGCGTGCCCCAGCAGCCGCCTGACCGAAGCACACGTTTGGTCCCTCTGCGCATCCGAGAGATGGCTTCTGCTGATGGATGAGGTCCAGCGGCTGATCGAGACGTTCAGGGCGCGAGCCACATCGTCGGTCCAGTCGAAGCTGGCAGCCCTGATCGCGCTCGAACGCTGTCGCGATCCACGCGTCGTGCCGTTCTTGCTGCACGTGCTCGAGGATCGGAGCGAGCCCACGCAAGTGCGGATCCACGCGCTAAAACGGCTGCGGAACGGGACGCTCTCACCGTCTACCCGCCCGCTCGTCGCAGAGGCACTGGTACGCATCCTTCAGGATCCTTCCAGCCCAGAGTTGCGTGTGCACGCCGCGCTGGCGCTCGCGGAATTTACGGAAATCGACGGTGTGCCGGGCGGGCTGGGCCGTCTGGCGCTCGATGCGGACGAGCCGATCGAGCTGCGTTTCTCGGCAGTCACGTCGCTCCAGAGAGGCGGACCGCTCACGGAGTCCGTCGCGCTGCTTCGGCGACTGCTGACCGACGAGGCGCTCGGTCAGTCTGCCAGAAGCATCCTGTCGGTGTGGCGCCTCGACTAACGCCGGCCGAGCATCCGATTGAGAGATCACCCTATGAGCATGACCGTGGGATCTACTTCGCGACACAGCCTTCCCTACAACCAGATGGATACATGCCGCACCTTACACGCCTGTTCGCCAGAGGAGATGCTTGCTGCCACGGCGCATGAGCTCCGATTGCCTCTGAGCCATATCAAAGGCTTCGTGAGTAGCTTACGCCGAACCGATGTCGTCTGGGACGAGGACACGCGCCGTCAGTTCATCGCGGACATCGACCTGGAGGCAGATCGACTGGCGGAGCTGCTTGATTCCCTGCTGTCTGGGCGTGCTCGCACGAGGAGCTCCGTCTCTCAGTTAGAGCTGGCAGACACAAACCCAGCGTCTGTCGTCAACGGAGCCATTCATCGCGTCCGCGGCCTCCTTGGCGACCGGCCGCTGCGCCTACGAGTGCCGCCGAGCCTGCCATCAGCTCCGATGGACCGTTCCCAGATCGAGCGTGTACTGGCGAATCTGCTCCAGAACGCGATCAAGTACTCGCCGCCGGGTTCGGCCATTGGTGTCTCTGCCCAGCTCACACCGGACAATGTCCTGGAGTTTTCGGTGGACGATCGCGGGCCGGGCATCCCGGCGGAGAACCGACAACGCATTTTCGCGCCATTTTTCCGCGAGGAGCTCGCGAAGCAGTCGAACCTGCCGGGGCATGGTCTGGGACTCGCCATCTGCCGATCCATCGTGCTCGCACACCGCGGCCACATCACGGTGGCCGATCGTGCCGGTGGCGGCACTCGTTTCAGTGTGCTCATCCCCGTGAGCGTGGAAGTGACACAGATCACGCCGAGTGATCGAAGAGGAAACCAGGACGATGATTCAGGAACGTATTCTCGTGGTGGACGACGAGGCGCCGATGCGCCGGTTACTTTCGACCAATCTGAAGGCCAGCGGGTACACGGTACACACGGCGGCCGATGGCACCGAAGCGCTCACGCTCATGGAGGAGCACACCTTCAATCTGCTGCTGCTTGATCTCAGTATGCCTGGTGCCGGCGGTATGCAGGTGCTGCAGGCGGTGCGGACTGGCATGGGGCTGCCCGTCTTGATCCTGTCCGGCCGCTCGAGCGAACGCGACAAAGTCGCGGCGCTCGATCTTGGCGCCGATGACTACGTGACCAAACCGTTCGGCATTGCGGAGCTCCTTGCGCGCGTCAAGGCATTGCTGCGACGAGTCACGCCCGGATCGAGCGGGCCGGCTCCAACGTACCGCCATCAGGACCTGGAAGTCGACTTCGCTGGCCGTCAAGCGCGGCTGGCTGGAGTGGAGGTTCCGCTCACCGGACGCCAGTACGAGGTGCTGGCCCACCTGGCGCGCAATGCGGGCAAGATCCTGTTGCACCGACAGATCTTGCACGCCGTGTGGGGCGCGCAATACGGCGACGAGTCGGACTACGTGTGGACCTTCGTTCAGCGGATCCGCCGCAAGATCGAAGCAGACCGCGCGCACCCGCGCTACATCGTGACCGTACCCGGTGTTGGCTACCGCATGCCTGCCCCGGACGTATCTACCACCAGTCCTGCTTGAGGCACGATCCGCTGCCGATCTGGCAAGGTGTTGACCCCGATACCCTACTATGCGCACTGCCCGTGTTGAGTGTGGGCACATAGGAAGTGCTCCACCTGCTGTGTGTCGCGCGCCAGTTGAATGGTGCACGACGCCTGCTCGGGCTGCGCGACCGAATGCGTGAGAGTAATGAGCTGCAGGATTGTGCCCGCACATGGCTCCGACTATCAGTAACTGCCGTCGCCCGGCCTTTCAGGGCAGAACGCGCGAGCGCCTCATGTTCGACCAGTTGTTGCAGGATCTGCGCGACCACACCAGTGGCCGAGTGGTGGTCTTGCGCGGTGAACCTGGTATCGGTAAGACCGCCTTGTTGGAGTACCTGGCGGATCGTGCCGACGGGCTGCAGGTTCTGCGCGCGATGGGCGTGCAATCCGAGATGGAGCTGACGTTTGCTGGACTTCAGCAGCTGTGCTGCTCGCTGCTGGACCGGGTCGACCACCTCCCCTCACCGCAGCGTGAGGCTGTCCGCGTTGCATTTGGAATAAGCGGCGGCCCGGCTCCGGATCGTTTTCTTGTTGCTCTGGGTGTGCTGGGAATGCTGTCTCGCGCCTCGGCTGACCGGCCGGTGCTGTGCATGATTGATGACGCGCAGTGGCTCGATCAAGCGTCTGCCCAGGTCGTTGGCTTTGTCGCGCGTCGGCTGGACACTGATCCAGTTGCGCTGGTGTTCGCCACGCGCCACACCACGGAACAGGATGAGTTCGCGAGACTGTCAGAGCATACAGTCGAACGTCTCGAGCCAGGTGATGCGTGGCAGCTCGTGGAGTCAGTTTTCCCCGGACGTCTGGACAAAGAGGTTGTCGATCGGAGCGTTGCCGAAACGCACGGCAACCCGCGTGCGCTCCTCGAACTTGCACGTGCTCACTCCGTGCACGAGTTGGCGGGTGGTTTTGCGGTGCCGCCGCCACTCGCAGCCACAATGGAGGAAACCTCCCTCGCCAGGCTGCAACTCATGCCGGCGGAAACGCAACGCGTGCTGTTGGTCGCGGCGGCCGAGCCGGTCGGCGATCCGACGCTACTCTGGCGGGCAGCAAGTCAACTCGGCCTCGATGTGCACACCGTCGCGCCTGCCGAATGCGCCGGACTCGTGAAGGTGAACGGTCGAGTGCAGTTTCGCCATCCACTGTTGCGTTCAGCGGTCTATGGCGCCTCTACGGAGGCGGACAGGCAGGCCGCGCACCGAGCTCTTGCGGAGGCTACTGACGCCCAGCTGAATCCAGATCGCCGTGCCTGGCACCGCGCGAAAGCGACGCTCGGACCTGATGAAGATGTAGCCACGGAGCTTGCACATTCAGCAGATCGGGCTCTGGCGCGAGGTGGCGCGGCGGCGCGCGCCGCTTTTCTCGAGCGCTCCGCGGCACCTACTGGAGATCACCAGAAGCGGGCGCAGCGCACCCTCGCTGCGGCAGAAGAACACCAGTATGCCGGCGCGCCACAGGTTGCAATGACCTTGCTGACCACGCTCGAGAGCTCCCCGCTCGACGAGCTGCAGCGCGCTGTTTGCGACCGACTGCGCGGCCAGATTGGCGTGCATACGCGTGGAGGCGCGGAGGCTTGGCACCGGCTGCTCAATGCTGCCGCGCGACTTGAATCGCTTGACCTCCCGCTCGCGCGCGAAACATACATTGTGGCGCTGAACGCGGCGACACTGATCGACGAGCACGGGGTCGCTGAGGAGGTCGCACGAGCCATTCGAGCGGCGCGTCGACCACCGGAGCCGATATCGGCCGCCGACAAGCTGCTCGACAGCCTGGCGGTACGATTCACCGATGGGTACCTGGCGGCTGCGCCCATGCTCATGCAGGCGCTCTGTAACGCGCGCGATGAGTCCCATCGAATCGGTGCCAGGGCGCACTGGATCTTGCTGGCCATGCGCGTTGCAGCGGACATGTTCGATGACGAGACCTGGCATCTGTTGGCCACCAGACTTATGCCCATTGCTCGCGATACGGGTGCTTTGAGCGTGCTGCCTGTGGTCCTCTCTGAACTCGCGCTTTTGCGGATCTTTATGGGCGAGTTCACTGCTGCCGCGGCGCTGGCTCAACAAGCCGACGGGATCACCGAGGCTACCGCCAACGCACCCATCACCAGGAGCCTCAAGCTTCTGCTCGCAGCCTACCAGGACGAGCTCGGTGCTCCTTTGCTGATCGAAGCCGGACGCCGTTCAGGGGCAGCCGGCGTGGGCGGGGCTCCGCCAACATATCTGGATTACGCAAACGCGGTGCTCCACAACGGACTCGGCCGCTATGAGGCCGCGATGCGCTTTTCGCAGCGCGCAGCGGCTCATGACGGTCTCGGCCCATCAACCTGGGCCCTCGCCGACCTGGTCGAGGCCGCGACGCGCGCAGGTCATGCACCGCTCGCATTTTCCGGGCTGCAGAGTTTGTCGGAGCGGGTGCGTTGTAGCGGAAGCTCATGGGCTCTCGGCATCGAGGCGCGCTCGCGCGCACTGCTCGCGGACGGACGAGTCGCCGACGAACTCTACAGTGAGGCTATCCAGCGGCTCGGGGACTGTCGCCTGACGGTGGAGCTGGCACGCGCTCGTCTTTTGTATGGCGAGTGGCTGCGACGTCAGCGGCGGCGGATCGAAGCGCGTGCACAGCTCAGGACGGCCTACGACCTTTTTTCGGCGATGGGCGCCGAGGTTTTCGCCCGCCGCGCCTGCCGCGAGCTACTGGCCACCGGCGAACATATGCAGAGGCGTACCGCTGATACGTCTGCCGCGCTGACGACACAAGAGCAACAGATCACCGACATGGCGCGCGCAGGCCGCTCGAACCGCGAAATCGGAAGCCAGCTGTTCATCAGCACCAAAACCGTCGAGTATCACCTCCACAAGGCATTTGCCAAGCTCGGCATCAGCTCCCGGCACGAGCTCGCCCACATCCTCGGGGCTAACTAACAACCGATCATAGGAGAGCACCAGGATCATGGTCACGGCGTGCCAGAGGAGGACTGCCACCATATCTTCCAGCCATTGTTCCGAACACGATCAGCGCAGTGGTCGGACGTCTCAGGTCATGTCCTCGGCCTGGTGATGGTTGGAAATTCGGCGCCACCTGGTGCGCCAGCCGAGCAGCGGCACTGGTCTTGCCAATGCCGCCTGGCTCGACTACCGCAACGGACCGACAGTGCGCCTCTGCAGCGGATAGATCAGCGTCGCTAGCTCGTCGGCACGATCCACAAACCCAAGCGCGTCCGGCGACTGACCCTTAGATCGGTCTGCAGGTCGGGCAAGCTGGGGCTGGATGACGCGTTTGGCGTGCATTGCTGGCTTTTCTTACTACAGTGCTGCATGCAAGACGGCCCGGCCGTGCTGTTACGCCGTCGCGGCCATGTCCGGTTCTGATGGCCCGCTGTTTGATGGAACGTTGTTTGACGGCCCGTCGACGCTGTCCGCGGAAGTAACCGGGATTCTCTTCGGCTCCGTCTGGCTTGATGCCGGCCGAGGGATACGCACTTCCAGCACGCCGTCGGCCAGGCTGGCCTGAATTTGCTCGGGTTGGATCTCAAAAGGCAGCGGTACGCGTCGGTAGAAGCTGCCGGAGCTGCGCTCCGTCCGATAGTATGCGTCCTCCTTGAGCTCCTTTTCGGCTTGACTCTGCCCACGAATAACGAGAGCATCGTCGTCCAGTTCCACCTGGACATCATCCTTCTTCAGTCCTGGCAGCTCGGTTTTGATGACGATGGTCTTGTCTTCG
>CBJLVJ010000048.1:0-9906 GCA_966426465.1 uncultured bacterium
GGGAGAGGAATTGTCGTTGGGGGAGTGGGGTGATCTGCACTGGATCGGCCGTCGGCTTTGGGACGGTCGTACCGCCCGGTAGGGTCGGCGAGCTCAGGCTGGTGGTGGCCGAGATGGCGTTTGACAGCGGCGAGCGGTTGCCGACCGCGTCGGCTGCGTCGACCTGGTAGGAATACGTACCCGCCGGAACGTTGACGTCGTTATATGTGAGCGCCGCGGCGTCGACGTTGAAGATCGCCACGCCATCGCGGTACACGCCGTAACTGGTGACGGCGACGTTGTCGGTGGCGGCGGTCCAGGTCAGCGTGACAGTGTTCGAGCCGCTCACGTTGGCCGACAGCAGCGTCGGCGTGGTCGGCGGGATCAGCTCACTGCCGGGCGGAGGCGGAAGTTTCTCGAGCGGCGCGGTGCAGCCTCTGGCCGGCCCAGCGAAGACCCCAGCCCCGATCTCGAAAATCGTGCCCTCGACCGCGGCCAGTGGGTTCGTGCCACGCCAGAAAATGCGCGACTCGGCGCCAAGGGCGCGCGTCACGTCCGCCGCCTGCAGGCCAGCGTAGGTGGCTGTCCAGTTGACCGAGCCCGGCGCGTCGTAGCTCAGCGTGCCGTCGGCACCAGCCGCGGCCGTCGCTCGTAGCGTGCGGCGCCCGTTGAGGGCGAAGATCTCCTTGGGGGCGACCAGGCGCTGTTCGAGCTGGTCGGTCGGCAGTGGTGTGACGCCGTCGGCGGCCACGGCAGTGCCGTGGACGGCCACCGTGGTCGGGTTGACCAGGACCGGCTGTCGCGCAGTCACGTTGGCAACCGTTGTTTCGTCTGCTGGCCCGGCGTTCGGCCCGCCAACAATGACGACCTGAACCCTGTCGCCTGGGCGGATGTCTGGGGTGACGTTCAACCAGCACGCACCACCGGGATGATTGACGTCGACGATTCCCGCGAACGGAGCGCCGGGCGCCGCCAGCGGATCCGGCTGCGGCTGAATGGTGCCGGTGCTAACGGTGGTGCCGTCCGGGTGGACGACCCGTACCTGAACGATATCGAGCTCGGAGTAACCGCTGGCGGACACGAAGTCTCGCTGCGGGAACACCAGGATCTGGTGCGGCGCGATCGGTGGATTGTTGATCACCGTCGCGGGGGGCGGCGTCGTGGCGGCCTGAGCCAGCGCCGCCTGAGGCAGCACTGTCTGGCCCACGACTGCCGCTGGCACGAGCTGCGCCAGCAGCGCCGCTGCTGAAAGTAAACGAACGAAGAAACGATTCACCGTGGTGTGTACCCTCCCGGTTTGCCTGATCACAGGCGCGTGTAAAGCGATCGCAGCGGCAGGCTGAGCCGCCGGCTCACACAGTAGGCATGGCCGAGACGCGCAATCATGCGCAGCGGCGCTTAATGGCCCGGGCGCAAGCCCTTATCTCTGGAGCCCCGGAAACCCACTCGCGGGGGGCCCCTACGTACGGGAAACTACAATTGGTAAATCGCCCTCGAGCCGGCTATGGTCGGTGCGCTATCAGAAGACGATCCGCACTGGTAAAGGGGAAACAACAGCGTGAGGCTCGGACTGCGCGGCAAACTGGGCGTTGCCGTTTCCATTTACCTGGGTCTACTTGCGCTGGTCGGCCTGACGGGGCTGTACGCGGCGCAGGTCAGCCTCAGCGGCATGCACGTCGCGCACGAGCACCACGTGAAAGAGATCAGCCTGCTGGCCAACCTCAGCTCAGCGGTCGAACGGGTCCAATCGACGGTGCTGCTGCACGTCTTGACCCAATCCCCGGCCGAGCAGGCCGCGTACGAAGCTCAGATCGGAGAGCTCGAACGCGAGATCGACCTCCTGTTCGATCAGGAAGTTGATCTGCAGCGGACGTTCGGCGACGAGTCCGACGTCGACCTGTTCGAGGGTTTGCGCGGCGCGTGGCACGAGTATCTTCGCGCTCTGGACGAGCAGTTCCTGCCGTTGAGCCGCCAGGAGCGCGACGTCGAGGCGCTGGCCACCGTCCGCGAAGATGGCCCGGTCGATCTCGCGTATGAACAGGCCGTCGCTCAGCTGACGGTGGTCCAGGCCACCGTCGAGAGCGAGTCTCGCGAGCGGCTCGATCTCGCCGAGCAAGAGTTCGCGGCCAACCGCGATCGCGTGCTGCTCGCGCTCGTGCTGGCTGGCGCATTCGGCTTCGTGTTCGGCCTGTGGCACAGCTCGCGTCTGGCGATCGCGATCCGGGCACTGTCCACCGCTGCTCGCCGCGTTGCGGCGGGCGACTTCGGACAGACGCTGCGCATGCAGACGGGTGACGAGATCGAGTCGCTAGCCGACTCCTTCAACGTCATGACGAGCAACCTGCAGCGCATGCACGACGAGCAGCTCGCCGTCGAACGGATGAAGGACGAATTCGTCTCGATGGTCAGTCACGAGCTGCGAACACCACTTAACGGCGTGATCGGCATGACCGACCTGCTGCTGCAATCCGACCTTGCGCCTCAGGCGCGCACGTACGCGCAAGGCGTTCAGCGCTCGGGCGAAGTGCTGCTGGCCGTCATCGACGACATCCTCGATCTGTCGAAAATTGAAGCGGGCAAACTTGACCTGGAATCCGTGGCGCTGGACGTGCGCGAGGTCATCGCCGAGGTAGCCCAGCTCTTCGCCGAACGTGCCCAGCTCAAGGGCGTGCCGCTGAGCTGCGAGGTGGATGCGGCCGTGCCCGACGGCCTCGAGGGCGATCCCATCCGGCTGCGCCAGGTGCTGTTGAACCTGGTCGGCAACGCGCTGAAGTTCACGCAGGAGGGTAGCGTGCGGCTCGGCGTGTCGCTGGTGGAGGAAACGAAGGAGGTCGTCAGCGTGCGCTTCGAGGTGGCGGATACCGGCATCGGCGTCGAGCCCCGCGACCACGAGCGCCTGTTCCAGCCGTTCGCGCAGGCGGACAGCTCGACCACGCGCAAGTACGGCGGGACCGGCCTGGGCCTGTCGATCTGCCAGCGTCTGGTGCACCTGATGCAAGGTGAGATTGGCGTCGAGAGCGAGCCCGGCGTCGGGAGCACCTTCTGGTTCACGGTTCCCCTGCGTCGGGCAGCAGCTTCCGCCGGCGGAGCAGTCAGGACAGCGATCGACGCTCCACAGCCGCGCGGCCTGCCTGGCCGATCTACGCAACGCCTGCTCCTGGTCGAAGATTCGTGGATGAACCAGCAGGTTGCGCTGGGTATGCTCGAAGAGCTCGGCTACGAGGCGGACCTGGCCACCGATGGTCGGGAGGCGCTCGAAGCGATCGAGCGGAGCGCGTACGCGGCGGTCCTGCTCGACTGTCAGATGCCGGAAATGGACGGTTTCCAGATGACAGCCGAGCTTCGGCGTCGCGAAGCCACATCGGGTCGATCCCCGGTGCCTGTCATCGCCATGACCGCCAGCGCCATGCCGGCCGATCGCGAGCGATGTCTGGCGAGCGGCATGAACGATCACCTGGCCAAGCCCGTGCGTATCGTCGAGCTATCGGCGAAACTGTCTCGCTGGGTGGCCAGGACGGGCGACACACCAGGAGCACCAGATCCAGATGATGTATTCGATCGCTCCGCACTATCGGAGGTCGCGCGTTTGCAGCGGCCTGGCCGGCCCAACCTGGTTGCGGCGATTGTTGAGCGCTTTCGCGCCGAGGCGCCCAGCCGCGTCCAGAAGCTCCGTGACGCGCTCGCCCGCGGTGACGCGGCTGCGGTAAGCGACGTTGCCCATTCGCTGAAAGGCGACAGCCGGCGTATCGGAGGAACCGAGGTCGGCCAACTGTGCGCTCAGATCGAGGCGCTGGGGCGCAGCGGTGAGCTTGCTGATGCGGCGGAGCTCGTCGCCGCGCTTGCCGCGGCCATGGACCGTCTGTGCGCCGCGCTCGACTCGCTGGGCGAGGAGGCATCGCGATGCGCGTCCTGATCGCTGAGGACAGCGACATCGAGCGGATGGTCCTGCAGGAGGCCGTTGAAGGCCTGGGCCACGAGTGCCTGACGGCCGCGGACGGCATCCAGGCCTGGGGCGTCTTTCAGCGCTCCGGCGCCGATGTGCTCATCAGCGACTGGCGGATGCCGGGTCTCGAGGGTCCCGAATTGTGCCGTCGGGTGCGTGCCCATCCGACGGCGCCATACACCTACGTCGTCCTGCTGACCGCGCTGGACGACAAGGAGTCCACGCTGGCCGGCATGGCGGCGGGCGCCGACGACTACCTGACCAAGCCGCTCGACATCGATGAGCTCGAAGCCCGGCTGGTCGCGGCCGCTCGGGTCACGGCACTGCACCAGCAGCTTTCAGGTCGGGCTGTCGAGCGAGAACGGAGTCTGGCACGCCGGCAGGCGCTGCTCGGCCTGGCTCGCCGTCTCGCCGCGGAAAGCGACGCGGATCGCATGCTGTCGGACCTGCTCGCCGAAGCCACGGCGCTGCTGGGCGGCACAGGCGGTCTTGTCAGCCGGTGGGACACCGGCCAGCGCATACTGGTGCCGGTGCGCTCGACTGTGCCGAGCGAGCCACACAATCCGGCCACCACTGCGCTGAGCCTGGCAAGCACGCGTTCGATTCAGGATCGCTCCATTGTCGTAGGCAGCGAGCCCGCCACCATAGCCGCGCCGCTGATCCACGATGACCAGCTGCTCGGAGCTATTGCCGTGGCCGACGGTGGTGGCGACGAAGCATTTCCTGCCGAAGCAGGCGACGTGCTGGAGCAGCTGGCCAGCATCGGTGCGGCGGCCCTGGTCGGGCTCGATCGCGCCCGCATGGACGGCGCGGTCCTGGCGATGCAGACGCTCCACGAGTTTGACCCACGGCCTGGGCAGCGCGCGCGGCCCAGCCTGCCGGCCCAGGCGACGCCGCTGATTGGACGCGAGCGCGAGCTGGAGATGGTTCGGCAGCTGATCCTGAAGGGCGACGCCAGTCTGGTCACGCTCACCGGACCAGCGGGCATTGGCAAGACGCGGCTGGCGATTGCCGTCGCAGCCTCGTTGGTAGAGGCGTTCGAGCGTCGGGTCGTCTTCGTTGACCTGGTGCCCGAACGTGACGCGCGCGACGTGCTCCCGGCTGTGGCTCGGAGCCTGGGTGCGCGTGGACTCGACCATGACCAGTCGGACGAATGGCTGCGCGGCGAGCTCGGGCAGGTACCGCTGCTGCTTGTGCTGGACAACGCCGAGCATCTGCCTGGCGCCGCATCCGACATTGCCGCGCTGGTCCGCGCGTGCGCCCGGCTCCGGGTGCTGGTGACCAGCCGTGAGCCACTCCAGATCCAGGCCGAGCATGAGGTGCCCGTGCCGCCGCTGACGATCGCCAATCTCAGCGGACCGCTCAGCCTTGATGTCCTGGCGCGCTCGCCGGCCGTCGCGCTGTTCGTGCAGCGCGCCCAGGCTGCCGATTCGACCTTTCAGCTGAGCGAAGAGAACGCGCGGCTCGTCGTGGAGATCTGCGCCCGACTGGACGGCTTGCCGCTGGCGATCGAACTGGCTGCCGCTCGCACGCGCGTGCTGCCGACCTGGTCACTGCCTGCGCGACTGGAGCAACAGCCACTCGCCGTACTTACCTGCGGCCTGCGCGACCAGCCGGAACGACATCAAACCCTCAGAGCCGCGATCGCGTGGAGCTACAACCTGCTGGACGAAGAGGAGCGGCGCGAGTTCCGCCAGCTCGGTGTCTTCGTCGGCGGCCTGACCTTGCCTGGCGCGGCCGCCGTCGCCGAGATCAGCCACGCGGAAGTCCAGGAGCGCATCGGCGCGCTGGTGACCCGGAGCCTGCTGCGCCGCGTCGACGGCCCGGGCGCCGAGCCTCGCTTTCAGCTCCTGGAGACGATTCGGCAGTACGCACTCGAGCAGCTCGCCCAGGCGGGTGAGCGTGAGCTCGCGCAGGATCGCCACGCCACGTACTTCCTGACGCTCGCCGAAGAGGCCGAGCGCGGAGCGCAGGGCGGCGAGCAGGCCGCGTGGCTCGACCGCCTGGACCGCGAGCACGACAACCTGCGCTCCGCGCTGCGTTGGCTTGCCCAAACGGGCCAGATCGCGCTCGAGCTACGCCTGGCGAGCGCCCTCGGTTGGTACTGGGCCGCTCGCGGACACACCGCCGAAGGGCGCGCCACGCTGCAGCGCACGCTCGAACGCGCCGCAATGGTGCCCGCCGTCGGCAGCCGATCCATGGCGCTTGCCACGGCGGCCCGCATGGCTGTGCATGACGCCGACTGGGTGGCCGCACGCTCGCTGTACGAACAGTCTCTGGCGCTGACCGGGCGCGACGCGGCCATACTGGCCGGGCTGGCGCTCGTGCGAGCGCGGCAGCGCGATCGCGCAGCGGCCCGCGACCTGGCCGAGGAGGCTCTGCGACGGGCCGAGGAGCAGAACGACCGCCACACCGCCGGCCTGGCCCTGCGCATCCTTGGCGAGCTGGCGGCCGAGCGGGGCGCGTTCGTTCAGGCGCACTCCTTCTACGCCGCGAGTCTGGACGCCTTGCACGCGCTGGCCGACCGCATCGAGCTGGCCCGGACCCTTGAAGCGTGCGCCACCCTGGCCATGGTGCGGACCCACGCGCAGCGCGCCCTGCGCCTCGCGGGCGCCGCCGCGACCTTACGCGCCGCGACCGGCGCCGTCCGGCCACGCGAAGCCGATGAAGCGCTCGCACGCTGGCTGGAGCTGGCGCGTGAGGCTGTGGGCGACACGCGCGCCGCGGTTGCTGAGACTGAGGGCGGCCAGCTCACCCCCGAACAGGCCATCGAGCTGGCGAATGCGGCGATCGAGCCAGAGCTGATCGAGGTTCACCGCTCAGAGGCCGCGCTCCACCCGCTGAGCGAGCGCGAGACGCAGGTGGCGGTGCTGGTGGCTCGTGGCTGGACGAACCGCCAGATTGCGAACGAGCTTCACCTCTCGGAGCGGACCGTGGAAGCCCACCTGCGGCGCATCCTCACCCGCCTCGGGTTTGCCTCGCGCACGCCGCTGGCAACGTGGGTCGTCCAGCAGGGCGGTCTGCTGCGCGGCAGCCCGGCTCAGTAACGCCGAAAGTGCGCGGCGATCTGCTGCGCCAGGGGTAATCGCGCCAGATCGTTCCACTCGGTGCGACGAACGGCGATGAACTCGCGCGCCCGCGCCGACCCGAGCGCGTCAAGCACGACCTGGTCGCGTTCCAGCTCGTCCAGGGCTTCGGCCAGGTTGGATGGATACCGCCGGATGCCACGTGCCTCTCGTTCGGCGTCGTCCAGATCGTGCGGGTTGCGGCTGAGCGGCTCGCCGGGATCCAGGCCCTGTCGAATGCCGTCCAGGCCGGCTGCCACGATCGCTCCAAGCGCGAGGTACGGATTCGCGGAGCCGTCCACGGCTTTGATCTCAATGTTGGTGCTGGCCTCGACACGACCGCTGAACGGTGATGCAACGCGGACGGCGGCCTCACGGTTGTCGAGGCCCCAGCACGTGTAGGCCGAGCTCCACGTATTCGGCGCAAGCCGCAGATAGGAGTTGACCGACGGACAGGTGACGGCAAGCAGCGCGGGCAGGTGTGTCAGGATGCCAGCGATAAACGCTCGGCCCATGCGTGACAGGCCGAGCGGGCCGGCCGGGTCGTACATCGCGTTGCGGTCGCCGTTCCAGATGCTCAGGTGAACGTGACAGCCGCTACCGGCCTGGTCAGGAAAGGGCTTGGGTGCGAACGACGCGATCAGCGCGTGCTGCAAGGCCACCGCGCGGACCGTCTCACGCACCGCGATCTGACGGTCGGCGGCCTGCAGCAACGGCGCGTGCTGAATGGACAGCTCCTGCTGGGCTGGGCCGAGCTCCGGGTAGTACTGCCGCGGCTGGAGAGCTTGCTGCTCGAGCGCGTCCAGGATCGCCCCAACGACCGCGGCGGCGCGGTCCATGCCATCCGAGCTGAAGCACAGGCTATCGTCGGCAGGCACGAACCGACCGTCGTCGACCTGGCGGGCGAGGTAAAACTCGTACTCGAACGCGGCTTCGATGCGCAGGCCTTGCTCGGCTACGCGGTCGATGGTCTGGCTCAAAAACGCGCGCGGGCACAGCTCCCAGGCTTGTCCGTCCAGCGTGTACATGTCGCACAGCAGCCGCGCTTCGCGCGGCGCGTACGGCAGCACGGCAAACGTGCGTCGATCGGGAACCAGGCGGATCTCGCCAACCGGGCCGAGGCTACTGCCATTGGCGAGGTGCTCGGTGAGCGTGAAGCCCTGCATCGCGACGGTCAGCCCAACGCCAGAGTCCAGGAACTCCGGCAGCGCCGACGCGTGGACCGCTTTGCCGCGCACGACGTTGGCGTGGTCGCAGTACAGAAACCGTACGGTGCGGATGTTGTCATCCGCGACGCGACTCAGCAGGCCATGTCTGTCGATGCCATGCACCTGCGGTATCGTACTGGGCGTGCCGTCGGTCCCCTCGGTCGTCCAGCTGCGGCAGAGAGTTCGCGGTTGGCTGCACCGCGAACCAAAGACCGTCGTCCCGCGGCTGATCTCGATCGTGGACGGCAATGCAGCCAATCGCCAGTCGACGGCGCGGCTGGTCGAGAGCCTGGGCTATTCGGTGCTCCAGTCAGCGAGTGTCGCGCAGGCCCTGGCGCAGCTCGAGGAGCACGACCCTGAGTTCGTGCTCCTGGGCTTCGAGCTGGAAGACGCCACGGGCCTCGATGCGCTGCATCAAATCCGGGACCTGGACGCCAATTTGCCGGTGGTCATGCTGGCCGCCGACCTGTGGGATACGCGGGTGGCCGAGGCCATGCGCCAGGGAGCGATCGCGTATCTGGCGCGGCCCTTCGGCCAGGATGACCTGCGCGAGCTGCTCGTCCGGCGCTGATCAGCCCCAGGGCCAGGCTGGCCGCAGATAGCTGCCGCTGATCTCGACCTGGTCCAGCACGTGGCCCGCGGCGGCTTGCATGAAGTCCGACTCGGTTACGCCAGGTGGGAGGTCGAGCGAGCTGTCGAGCGCATAGAGCCTCAGCCGATACGTCGCCGTGGTCAGAACCGGAGGACACGGCGCGGCGAAACCGAGGCCACCGAAATCGTTGCGACCCTGGAGCGCCCCGTTGTCGAGCTCACCCACCTTTGGAATGCCCTCCGCGAGCTGGGTGGTGTCGTCTGGCAGATTGAACACCACCCATTGGGTGAATATCCCGCCCGGACGCTCGGGCGCGTCGAAAACCACCGCCAGTGACGCGGTTGCCGTTGGCGCTCCCCTCCAGGCAAGCGGGGGTGAAGGCTCGAGGATGTTGTAGCAGGTGTAGCGCCAGGAAATGGCGCCACCCGGTACGAACGCCGGGGTGGTGACGGTAAGCGGGCCGTCACCACCGGCGCTCGTTTGTGCCGAGGCGACCTGGGGCAGGCCGAGCGCCAGCACGCACAACAGCGCGGCCAGCCTGAGGATCGCCATCAATCTGGTGGACTACCGACCGGAATTCCCGTTGCCGTTGCCCGTGCGGGCGATACGCCAGATCACACCGGTGTGTGGAATCTGGACCAGCGGAGCATCGGCCGCCTGGAGGAACTTCGCGGCGCCGTTGCTGCTCACGCCGAAGTCGCGCACCGCGCCGTAGTCCACCACATACAGCGCGCCATCGGGCCCGAACATGGCATTGACCGGGCGATTGATGCCGCGGATTGGGTTGTTGGCCGGGGCCTCGAACGCCTGATCGGAATCACCGGTGCAGAATGCCGACCCGTCCGGGTTGCGCTTCTGGTCGGACTGGCGGCAGTTGAACGCGAAGCGGACCAGGTTCAGCCGCATCGCGCCGTTCTGGTCCATGAAGTTGACCAGCTGGACGTCGTGGCCTTCTTCGGGCTCGCCATTGGACGGCGAGAAGCCGAAGTCGCCTTCACGCGCGACCAGCGCTGCGCCTTTCTGGACGATGCCGTGGACAAACGAATCTGGCGCAAAATCCGGCATAACCACGGCCACGTCGGCCGGCTCGGCGGCGAGCGGACCGATCACCGGCTGCGG
>CBJLVJ010000049.1:0-9899 GCA_966426465.1 uncultured bacterium
GCCGGTGTCCAGTACCTGAGCGACACCCGAGAGGGCATCTGGAACCGGAGGATAGTGCCCATTGAGGGCGCGTACCGCGTCGACCTTCGCCAGGTTCACGTGGGCCACCGCCAGGCGCTGGATCAGCCCAGCCTGATCGATCACGTCAACCGCGCACCAGTCGGCGAGATGCGGCACGGCCAGGCGCGCCACGCTGGCGAGCGTCGTTTTGTACTCCAGCGAAGTTGCCAGGACGCGGCTCGCTTCCGCCAGGAAAGCCACCCGTTGCTGCGCGGCTTCGGCGTCCGCTCGCGCCGCTTGTGCGCGCGCCAGCAGCTGGACACGTTCCCCCTCCACCGCCGCGCGCCGGGCGATCTCGTCGGCCAATTCCTGGTTGAGTGCGCTCAGCTGGGCCGTGCGTTCCAGCACCCGACGTTCCAGGTCGGTGTTGAGCTGTTTGATCGTTTCCTCGGCCTGCTTGCGGTAGGTAATGTTCTCGATCATGGCGATCTGGAGCAGCGGATGGCCCTCGGCATCGCGCACCAGCGACACCGTCAGGTGCGTCCACACGGATTGGCCGTCCTTGCGGAAAAACGGCTTTTCGAGCTGAAAATAGTCGCGCCGCCCGGTCACGAGCTCCTGATACATCTGCCACACCGACTGCAGATCGTCCGGATGCATGAATTCGGCGACGGTGCGGTGACGCATCTCCTCAGCCTCGTAGCCAAGAAGGGCGTGGAGGGCTGGATTGGTTTCGAGGATGCGGCCGTCCATATCACCCAGCCCGATGCCAATGGCGGCGGACTCAAACAGCGCTCGGAAGCGCGCCTCACTTTCGCGCAGCGCCTGTTCCATCTGCTGTCGCGCCCAGAGCAGCGCGTTGCGGGTCGTTTCCTGCTCGGTGAGCACGATCTGGCGGGTCTGCCCAAGGAAACCAGCCGCGAGCTGACCGAGTACAGCCAGCAGGGCCGGCTGGAGAGCGGCGCTCTGCTCTGGCGTGAGATCAGTCGCTAATCCCTGGCCTAACGCCTCTAACGTCCGACTGAGCGTGTCTGGATGACCGTAGTAGAGTCGACCGAGCGCTCCCCCGACTGCCTGCACAGCGCCGCTATCGAGTGGACTGGCACACAGCAACCCGATCAACTGCTCGACCCATTCGGTCAAGCGATCGCGCAATTGCGATGAGCTCAGTGGAACGTAACCGGTGTGGGCGACCGCGTGCTCCCAATTCCGGGCGATCGTCTCCTGATTGCGAGACAGAACCGACCTGAGCTGCGCTTGCTCGGCAGTTGTCATGGGCAACGCCTGAGTCAGGACGTGGACCTCTTGCGCGCGACACCGGCGAACCCGGTGCACCGCTCGGGCTGATCCAGAAACAGGTCGTCAGGTCCTTCGGGCCGCCACAGCGGAATGTACACCAGGCCCGGCTCGACGAACTCGAAGCCATCGAACAGGCGTTGAATATCGAGCCGTGAGCGCGTCTTCAGAGGGGTTGGTGTGCGTGTGTAGAGCTGCTCGTGCTCTCGACTCTCGGCTGGCATGCCTTCGTAGGACGCGTGAGAGATGGCCAGATAGCTGCCTGGTGCGAGCGCACCGCGGAGGACGGCCACGGCCCTGCTTGCCTCGGCGTCATCGGGAATGAAGTGCAGCAGGGCCACGAGCAGGACGGCCACCGGCCGGTCGAAGTCGAGCAGGCTGCGCGTGACCGGGTGGTTGAGGATCTGCTCCGGCTGACGCACATCGGCCTGGATGGTGGTCACGTTGGAGGAACCCTGCAAGATGGCCTGGCCGTGCGCCACGGTGACCGGATCGATATCGACGTAGACCACTCGCGCTGCCGGGTTTGCCAGCTGCGCCACCTCATGGACGTTGCCGACCGTCGGAATGCCCGATCCGATGTCGAGGAACTGGTCAACACCCTGACTCAACAAGTAGTTGACGGCGCGCCGCAAGAACGCGCGATTGGCCTGCATGATGAGTGGTAAGTCAGGCCAGAGCGCGATCGCCTGTTCGGCCATCTGGCGATCGAGCTCGAAATTGTGAGAACCACCCAGGTAGTAGTCGTACATGCGAGCGGCGCTCGGCTTGTCGAGCGGAATCTCGCTAGAGCCCCATTTCGGTATTACCATACAGGTTTGCCCCCTAGACCATGGACCGCGCGGCCCACGCTCGGCTGTGGAGCGGCACGATTATAGGCAAGTCCCTGCGTGTAGGCCATACTTCGTCGGGCTGCCCTCGGCCAACGGGTCTCAGATGCCCTCGGGCGGCCGCTCCAGGCCGACAGTGTATCTAATCAGGCCGGAGCCATCCCAGCGCCGTGAAGGGCGGCGCGGGCCGTCGCGCGCATGCGCGCGAGCAAACGGTTGCTGACTGGCTTCGCCTCAGGGTGAATTCCACCGGTTCGCTGCGCCTGCTCACGCCAGGTTCGTGTACGCTTTTCCAGCTCGGCCGAGTCGGACAGCTCGACGCAGTCCAGACGATCAGCATTGAGGTCCACCACGATGGTGTCACCCTCCTCGATCAGTGCGATCGGCCCACCGACAAACGCCTCCGGTGCCACGTGGCCGATGACGAGCCCGATCGACCCGCCGGAGAAGCGCCCGTCGGTCATGAGCCCAACGGTGATCCGCCGCTGGCGGCACAACGTGGTAATGCGTGAGGTTGGATCGAGCATCTCGGGCATGCCCGGGGCACCTCGCGGGCCTTCGTAGCGAACCACGGCAAGGTCACGGTCGGAAAACGTCTCGGGTGCATGCTCGAGGGCATCGAGCAGCGCCGCCTCGCTGTTGAAGACGCGCGCCCGACCGGCGAAGACGCCGTTTTCTACGCCGCCTTCGATACCCGCGACTTTGAGCACGGCGCCGCCCTCCGGCGCGAGATTCCCACGCAGCAGTCGAAGTCCACCCGTTTTCTTGTAGGGCCTGGCAACGGAATGGATGACCTCACCGTCCGGAGACGGCGGCGCGAGGCGCCGCACCTGCTCGGCCAGCGTCTCGCCCGTACACGTGATGCAATCACCGTCGAGGAATCCCGCGTCCAACAACTCCTTGACGATGACCTGGAGTCCACCCTTGTCGTCGATGTCGATCATGTAGTGGCGGCCGAACGGTTTCGCATCGACCAGTACGGGCAACCGGTGCGACAGCGCGTTGAAGTCTGCCTGACTGAGCACCTCTTGCCACAGATCGATTCCGGCGGCGCGGGCGATTTCGACACTGTGCAGCAGCACATTGGTCGAACCGCCCAGCGCGACGCTCACCGTCAGCGCATTGCGGAGGGACGCCGGCGTGACGATGTCGCGCGGCTTGATGGTCTTGTCGGTCATCGCCACCAGGCAGTCCACCAGCTGGTTGGGAAAGTCCGTGACGCGGCGTGTGTCCTGGGAGGCCGGTGACACCATGTGGAGTGGCTCCATGCCGAGGACGGCGATGAACGACTGCATGGTGTTGTACGTGTACATGGCCGCGCAGCTCCCGAAGCCGGGACAACCGTACATGGCGTAGCGCGTCCGCTTCTCCGGATCTGGATCGCCCGCGACCTGGAAGGCCGTGACGAGATCGATGCGCTCGCCTGTATCGGGATCGGCGCCAGGTCTGATCGAGCCGTCCGAGACGATCACCGCCGGCTGGTTGTGCTCGAGCACCGCCGCCAGGGTGCCCACCGGCGGTTTGTCGCACGCGACGACGGCGACGACGCCCTTGACATCGTTCGCCGCGAGGTGCAGGCAGACGCTGTCATGCACAATCTCGCGGCTGATCAGCGAAAAGCGCATACGGTCGGTGCCATTGAGCTGCCCATCCGAGACTCCGATCGAGTACGCGGGCGCGATCAGCCGCACTGGCAAGTCATCACGCGCGATGCGCTTCGATATGGCACTCTGGATGGCTTCGACCTTGCGGGTGACACCGAGATAGCACTGGCTGTCGCCGAGGTTGCCCAGAACGGCCCATACCGGGTCGTAGATCCTGGTGGGATCCTGCTCGAGCACACGCGCCGTGCCGACGCGCTGCACATCCCGACCGGGATTGTCGGACACAAAAGGCTGAACATGACTGGACCGCATCACAGTGGGTGAGATGTTCGCCGATGCGCGGGGGCCAACTCAAGTCGGGCGCGAGCAAGCTCGGAGGGCGTTGCGTTCCGTCATACCATGGAGCGTGAGGGCCGACCACGCATCGGTCCGGGTGCGAGCGTGTTGACCATCTTGCCGCAGAGGCGCTCCCGCGCCGCGCTCCGCAGCGTGCGGGCCGAGACCGCCCGCACCATCCTGACGGCGCTTCGCCCTCAACCTGCTGGTCGCCGCGGCGAAACTCGCCGCCGGCCTGCTGACGGGGTCGGCCGCCTTGCTGGCCGAGGCCGGCCATTCCGTGGCCGATTCGGTGAACGAAGTGTTGCTGGGGATCTCCGTGCGTCGCGGTCACGTGCCCGCCGATATCGCCCATCCACTCGGCCACGGTCGGGAACGCTTCCTGTGGGCGCTCATAGCCGCTATCGCCTCGTTCCTGATCGGCGGGTGTGTATCGATTGGCCTGGCCGTCCGCGAGCTCATCGAGGGCGGCTCGGCCGACAACCTCGGTGTGGCCTGGATGGTGCTGGTTGTGGCCTTCGTAGCTGATGGGGTGTCACTGCTGCGCAGCCTGTGGCAGGTGATCCGCGAAGCCCGCCAGCAGCGGGAGTCGCCGTGGCGCTACGTGCTGCACGTGTCCGATCCGGCACTGCGTGCCGTCCTGGTCGAGGACAGCGCCGCGCTGCTCGGCGTGGCGCTGGCAGCGCTGGGGCTCGTCGGGAGCGCAGTGGTCGGTAATTCCATGCCCGATGCGCTCGCCTCACTGGTGATCGGCCTGCTGCTGGCGGTGACGGCGTTCGGCCTGGCCCGGCCGCTGGCCGATTTCCTGGTCGGCCGCTCGATGTCCCCCGAGCAACTGCAGCGCTTGTACGCGATCGTGTCCGCCGCGCCGGCCGTTGAGCAGGTCCTGGCGCTGCAGGCGGTCTACACCGGCCCGGAGGAAGTCATCGTCGCGGCCAAAGTGCGGCCGGCGCCGCAGTTGACCATCGACGGGCTGACCCGCGCCATGGACGAGCTCGATGCGGCGCTGCGGGCCGCCGTACCCGAGGTGGCCGACGTCTACGTCGACGTGACCGCCTACCGCTCGGAGGCGGCCGCGACCGGCAGCGCGACTGGCCGGACGACCTGACGGGCGCTGGCGTATCGCACCGATCACCCGCGGTGCGCCGCACACACTCGGCGTGTTTCAACCGTCCGACGCGACGGGGCTACTCGATCGGTCGACCGCACCAAGCGCGATGAGAGCCTGGCGCTGCGCGTCGGTAATCCCCGTCAGGCCAGCGATGTCCAGGCGCTCATAGCGACGGTCGCTGCGCAGGGTTCGCACAGAATCGCCACTACGCGCGTCCCACAGGCGCACCGTCCCATCAAAGCTGCCGCTGGCTACCAGTTGCGCATCGCGGGCGAGCGCGACACTCTTGACCACGCTGGTGTGGCCCTGCAGGATCCGCAGCGGCCGGCCGGCGGAAGCATCCCAGAGGCGCACCGTCCCGTCGCCACCGCCACTGGCCAGCAGCCGCCCATCTGTCGCCAGCGCCACGCTCATGACCGATCCTCTATGGCCCTCAAGCGTTTTCAGCGGCCGCTCGCCGCTGGTCTCCCACAGCCGCACCGTTCCATCCTCACTGCCGCTGGCCAGGAGTGTCCCGTCTGCCGCGAGCGCCACGCTCCAGATCCCGCTCGTGTGACCCTCAAAGGTCGCTAGCAGCTGCGCGGTGTTCGCGTCCCACAGACGCACGATCCCGTCCGCACCGCTGCTGGCCACCCGTCGCCCATCGGTGGACAGCGCCACGCACCAGATCGCGCTGGCGTGGCACTGCAAGGTCGAGACGAGCTGCCCGGTGCCCGTGTCCCACAACCGCACGGTCCCATCCTCGCTGCCGCTTGCCAGGAGTCGCGCGTCGCTGGAAAGCGACAAGCTCCAGACCACGTTGCTGTGACCCTGTAAGGTCGACAGCAGCCGCGCCGTAGTCGCGTGCCAGAGTCGCACCTGGCCGTCCGCACCACTACTCGCCATCAGCTGGCCGTGGGCCGCCAGGGCTACGCTCCAGACCCCGCCCGCGTGGGCATGCGCGGTGGTCACCGGCCGCGCGGTACTGGTCTCCCAGAGCTGCAGCGTCCCGTCCTGACCACCACTGCCGAGCAGCCGGCCGTCTGCCGTGAACGCCACAGCCCAGACTCCGCTCGTGTGGCCCTGCAGAGTCGTCAACAGCCGCCCAGCGCTCGCGCCCCACAGTCGCACCGTCCCATCCGCGCTGCTACTGGCCACCAGTTCGCCGTCGCCCGAGAGCGCCACGCCCCAGACCCCGCTGGTGTGGCCCTGGAGCGTCGCTGTTGGCCGACCACCGCCTGTGTCCCACAGGCGCACGGTTCCATCCTGACTCCCACTGGCGACTCGCTTTCCGTCCGCGGAGAGTGCCACCCTCCACACCACGCCGGTGTGGCCCTGCAGGATCCCCAGGAGCTGGCCTGGTCGAGTTTCCCAGAGTCGCACCGTACCGTCGGCACCGCCGCTGACAACCAGCCGACCGTCGGCCGAGACCGCCACGCTCCAGACTCCACCGGTGTGGCCGTGGAGGATCGTCAGGAGTTCACCTGTTCGAGTTTCCCAGAGCCGAACCGTCCCATCCTCACCTCCGCTGACCACCAGCTGGCCATCACTGGAAAGCGCCACACCGCGGGCCACGCTGGTGTGGCCTTCGAGCGTAGCGAGCAGCCGTCCCGTGCTCAGCTCCCATAACTTCACCGTCCCCTCCAGGCCGCTGCTGGCCAGAAGTTGGGCGTCTCGAGACAACGCCACACTGGCGACTCCGCCGGTGTGGCAGTGCAACATCGAGCGCAGGCGCCACGTGCGCGTGTCCCAGAGCCGCACGGTCCCGTCTTCACTGCCGCTGACGACCAGCTGACCATCCGCGGAGATCGCCACGCACCAGACCACGCCGGTATGCCCTTCGAGCGTCGGCACCAGCGCGCGTTCCGCCACGCGCCACACCCACAGCGCACCGGTGGTCGTGCCGACGGCCAGCAAAGCGCCATCGCGACTCAGTGCTGCGGCCGCGGGCAGGCTGAACGCGTCGGCCAGCACAGCCCCGGCCAGGTCGGATTCCGCCACGCTCGCATCTTGCGCGTTGATCCCGGCCAGGTAGGCTTGCCGAATCGCCAGGCGGGACAGGTTCAGCCCGCGAAGGTGGCCCCGCAGCAGTCGCAGCAGGTTGACCACGTTGCCCGGTCCGAAACCCTGCTGCGCCACGGGCCGACCGCGCCAGTCCTCGAGCAGCGTCAGCAGCCGCTGTTCCGTTCCGAGCTCAAGGTGCTGGGACTTCAACAGTTGCAGAATCGGCTCCCCGATCAGTCGCTCCTGGCTCTGTCGCACGTAGTCCTTAGCCTGCGCCTCGATCAACAGCTGGTCTCGCAGCAGCGCTGGCTGGCCCCGATCGATTTCGTCGGCCACGTCCGCCACCAGCCGATCGGTCACGTACTCGAGCACCGCCGATTGCAGCGTGAACGCGGCCGCCCCGGCCGCCTCGACGCGCTCGACCAGCGAGCGCCGGCGCAGCGCCTCGACCGCCTCGAGCACGCTTCCGCGACCGATACGCTGACCCTGGCCGCCAGCAGCCGGCCCAGGTGCACCGGCTCGCGTTCGACTGCCAGGATCCGTAGCACCTGTCGCTCGGCCGCCGAGCTGCGCTCAACCTGCTCGGACAACAGTCGCCGGATGTTGCCGAGGAGACTGCTGCTGCCCGCCTCCTCCAGGAACGCGCCAATGTCCCCGCCGAAGAGCTCGCGAATGGTCTCAGCGACCACCTTCAGGGCCAGGCCATTGCCCCGACGCGAGCGATCAGCGCAGCCCACTGCTCGCTGCTGCCCACCAGCTGCCTGGACGCCAACAGCACCTGTGCCTCGTCCACCCCCAGGCCGGCCAGCGGCACGCTGCGGACCCCACCGTCGCCGAGCACCGCCAGCTCCGGTGGCGTCTCGCGGCTGGTCAGCACCAGGCAGCTCTGGGGCGTGGCGTCACTCACCGCCTGGAGCACGCGGCCGTAGCCCTGCACACCCTCTCGATAGCGCCCCTCCCGTTGACCTGGCTCGTACACGGTCTCGAAGTTGTCCAGCACCAGCAGACAGCGCCGATCGCGCAGCAGCTGCAGCAACGCCGTGATCCGCTCCGACTCACGCGGTGGAGGCACGACCGTCTGGTCCGACAGGAAGCCGATCGCCCCGGCCAGCCAGTCGCTGGTGGGCGGCGCGTCGCGGAGACTGCGCCAGAAGACTCGCTCAAAGCTGGGCGCCACCTCCTGGGCGAGCCTGGCAGCCAGACTGGTTTTGCCAATGCCGCCTATGCCGACCAGCGCCACCACCCGACAGCGCTCGTCCAGCACCCAGCGGCGTAACATCTCGAGCTCTTTGGCCCGCCCGACGAAACCGTGCATATCCGGTGCTTCGCCCCAGTCCTGACGGCGCTCTACGGCGACGGCGCTGCCGGGCAGTGGTGATGGCGTGGCGCGCGATTCAAGCAGCCGCGCGAACCAGACGCTGTCAAACGGAGTACGCATGCGCAGCGAGTCCCGTTCCACAGCGGCCCACAGCGCATGTGCCTCCTCAGCTTCGTGCCCGGTGCTCATCCCGCCCGCATGGAGCAGCGCGGCAATCAAACCCTGTAATCGCTCGGCGCTCGGGTGGTTGACACCGGCCTCCCAGTCCTGGATAGAGCGTCGGTGAATGCCCAGGCGGTCCGCGAGCTGGCCCTGGGTGAGGCCCGTCCGGCCGCGGTGGCGCAGCAACAGGCCACGAAACGCTTCAGCCGGCTGTGAGCTGTTCGCCGCCACGACGCCCCCAGTTGGCAGTCTAGCAGCGCGACGTTGAGAGGATGACTACAGCGTGCCCTACACCGCGAGCGCGGGGGGCTGACCGGCCACGGCATGGTTCCGAGACCGATCGGGCTGGCCATTTTCTGCAGAGGCCACCCAGTAGTCCGAGTCCGAGCCTGCCCAGGCGGCGGTGACATGGCTCGCGCGTCTGTCCACCGCGAAGTACTCCTCTTCCTCGCGCTCGACCGAGGCCGCGAACAGCTCGATGACCCGCTTCCGGTTGGCGTCACCCAGGATCTCGCCGTAGCGTTTGCCGTGCTTCTCTTCCATTGCGTCGAGATCGTGCATCGATCTCAGCGGCCGCAGGATCAGATAGGTGCCACTGCGCGAGCCGGAGGATACGGTGTAGATGAGGATGTGCTCGTCCAGCGGTGCTCGTGCGTGCGCCTCCATGACCAGCTTGCGATTCTGCAGGTACTCGGCATGATGGCCCGGCCGGAGCTGAATGGTGATGACGTCGAGCAAACGCATCTGCGCCCAGTCGAATTCTGGTCGATAGCTGATTTCCGGATGGAAGACGGCCGTCACTTCTCGGCTCTCCAGGAGCAAGTCGCCCTCTTCGCGGTCCAGCATCTCGAGCACCGAGCTGAGAACGGGCATTCGGCCGGTCGTCTCCAGGTCCTCGTGCCAGGCTTCGAAGGCATCGTGGCCGGTCAGACGCCAGACTTCGTCCGGACCGGTGATGGAGGTGAGCGCGACGGACGGCCGGGGCCAGCTGGCGCTGGCCAGAGCCTGTGATCGCCGGGCCCGTACCCGGGCAAGCTCCGTGCGTTTGCCTGGCCGTGTTAGGCCCCTGGTAATGCGCAAAATGTTGGGTGGTGTGACAACGGACATGAGGTGTGGACTCCTGTGTGGAGGACTAGCCGCGGACGGCGCCGGCCAGGCCCTGGATGAAGTAGCGCTGCAGCAACAGAAAGACGACGATGATCGGAAGGACGGCCATGACCGAGCCTGCCGCCAGACCGGTCCAATCCGTTGAGTACTCG